>NZ_JBFTLY010000021.1:0-101769 GCF_056396685.1 Pseudarthrobacter sp. 05T312 | reverse complement strand
CGGAGCCAACAACTCCCCGGCCAATGCCTCCACATCCAAATACCCGCGTTGCGCGTCCTCGCGTCCCTGCATAAGACCAGTCTTAACCACCAGACCCACCAGTCCAGTCGACGCGCCCACATCCGCCGATTAGTTCAGCAGTCTCCTAGGGCCTGCCGTCCCCGGGCAGCCCCCGTTCCTGCGGCAGGTCCGCCTCCCAGGCCCGGTACACCCCGGGGCGGCGTTCCCGCAGGTACGGCACCACTTCCCGCGCGGCGCGGACCGCCTCCGTCCCCACCTCGGCAAACAACAACGCCTGGCCCTCCCCCGCCTCGGCGAGAAGCGCACCGTCAGGTCCCGCCACCACGCTTCCACCGCCGAAGATGTAGGCGTCCTCGCTTCCGCAGTGATTCGCATAGGCCACGTGGAGCTGGCTTTCCAGCGCCCGGGCACGGACGAGCACCTGAGGTACCGCCTCGAAACCCGCGGACAACGCGGTGGGGACCAGGAGCAGCTCGGCGCCCCGGGCAGCAGCCGCCCGCGCGGACTCGGGGAACTCGATGTCATAGCAAATCAGCAGGGAGGTGCGGATGCCATGGAAATCAGCCACGGCCGGAGGTTCCGAGGCCGCGACGAATGCCCTGCGTTCCTCATCGCCGAAAAGGTGCACCTTGGCGTAGGTGAGGATTTCCCTCCCTCCGGCATCCACCAGGGTGGCCGATATGTGCCACCCAGTGCCACCGGCGGACTCCGTTTCCGCCCCTGCCGGGGCCGGCAGGCTGTACACGAGCGCGATCCCGTTGTGGCGGGCGATCCCTGCCAGCCGGTCACGGATCGCCGGAATCGCCGCCGGATCCAGTTCGCCGCGCAGCCGCAACGGAGCGTAGCCCACGGGAAAGAGCTCCGGCGTGAGCAGGAGGTGGGCGCCGGCCTGCGCAGCCTCGCGGGCGGCCTGGTCAACGGTCTGAAGGTTGGCTTCGATGTCCAGGACCACGGCGTTGGCCTGCAGGAGGGACAGCAGCATCGTTACCACCTTCGTTGTGCGTGTCCACGCGGAGGTGGAGAAGCAGGGTTGTTTCCTTCCAGCCTAGCCAGCCGCCGGCGGTGGTTGGCAGGTCGTTTGGACCCGCAGGAGCGGAGGCCGGGACGGAATGCACGAGCCCTTCCCCACTCTCTCCCACCGCTCCTGGGGGCACCCTTGCGTTAACTTCTTGACTACAAGCGGAGCAGTAGGGCAATCTTCTTAGCATGTCCGCAACTACGCGCTCAACGAGGAGCAAACCCAAGAATCCCGGATCGCAGTCTGCCCTGCGACAGCTGAACCAGCAGCGGATTATCGAGACCCTGATGGGCGGCCCGTCCACCCAGGCGGAGCTGGCGCGGCAGACGGGGCTGTCCACCGCGACGGTCTCCAATATCGTCAAAATCATGCTGGATACGGGCCTGGCATCCACCGAGCCGATTACCAGTTCCGGCCGGCGGGCGTTGAACGTGCGGCTGAACAGCAACGGCGCCGTGGCTGTGGGGATCGACTTCGGCCGGCGGCACCTGCGGGTGGTCCTGGCCTCGCTCAGCTACCACGTGATAGCCGAAGAATCGGTCATGCTCCCGCTGGGCCACCAGGCTGATGACGGGATCCAGGCAGCGGTGTCACTGCTGGAGAAACTGCTGCGCGAAAGCGGCGTTGAACGCACTTCCGTGGTGGGGGCCGGCGTCGGCATTCCAGGCCCCATAGACCGCCGGACGGGGACGGTGGCGCAGGGGGCAATCCTCCCGGAATGGGTGGGCATCAACATCCTGCAGCATCTTGAGGAAACCTTGAGAATCCCCGTGTTTGTTGACAATGACGCCAACCTCGGCGCCTGGTCCGAGGTGACCTGGGGGCAGCACTCCGGGGTCAGCAACTTGATGTTCATGAAAATCGGATCGGGCATCGGCGCCGGGCTGATCCTCAACGGCGCCCCCTACTACGGCAACGTGGGAATCACCGGCGAAATAGGCCACGCCACCATCCACGAGCAGGGGCTGGTGTGCCGCTGCGGCAACCGCGGCTGCCTGGAAACCATCGCCTCCACCACCACCATGATCGAGCTCCTCAGCCGCGGTGAGGACCGGCCCATGACACCGGCGGACATTGTCCGCAAGGCACTGAACAGGGACTCGGCAACCCTGCGCGTGGTGGATGATGCCGGGCTTGCAGTGGGACGCGCCCTGGGCAATGTGGCCAACCTGATCAACCCGGAGGTCATCGTGGTGGGTGGCCCGCTGGCCGGGCTGGGAGACATCCTGCTGGACCCCATCCGCCGCGGCCTGATCCGGCATGCGGTGCCGGTCATCGGAGAGACCACCACCCTCACCATGTCCTCGCTCGGCGACCGCGCGGAGGCCCTTGGCGCTGCCGCCCTGGTGTTCCAGCATGCCGGAATACGCAAGCCCTAGACCATTTCGTTATCCAGCATTTGCGTTAAAGACTTGACGACAACAGCTGTGATCCAGTTTACTTTTGGTTCAGACGGCCCTGCGCTTTGCCGGCCGGACAAAGAAGTCATTGCATTGGAGGGTTAGGGCTCATGACGTCCCAGACCACGCAAACGGATCCGATCATCCTCGAGATGCGGTCCATCACCAAAGAATTCCCCGGCGTTAAAGCCTTGTCGAACGTGAGCCTCCGGGTGAAGGCAGGCGAGATCCACGCCATCTGCGGCGAAAACGGGGCCGGCAAGTCCACCCTCATGAAGGTCCTGTCCGGCGTATACCCGTACGGCAGCTACGACGGCGACATCGTCTACCAGGGGCAGGTCCAGCAGTTCCGGGATATCCGGGCCAGCGAGCACGCGGGCATCGTGATCATCCACCAGGAACTGGCGCTGATCCCCGAACTGTCCATCATGGAGAACATCTTCCTGGGCAACGAGCCCACCAAGCGGGGCATCATCGACTGGGCCGAGGCCCGCCTCCGCTCCCTGGACCTCCTGGCCCGCGTCGGCCTGCGCGACGATCCCGACACCCCCATCAAGGAAATCGGCGTCGGCAAACAGCAGCTGGTGGAAATCGCCAAGGCGCTGAACAAGTCCGTGAAGATCCTCATCCTGGACGAGCCCACCGCGGCCCTGAACGAATCGGATTCCCAGCACCTGCTGGACCTGATGCTGGGCCTGAAGGCCAAGGGCATCACGTCGATCATCATCTCCCACAAGCTCAACGAGATTGAGCAGATCGCCGATTCCATCACCATCATCCGCGACGGCAAATCCATCGAGACGCTGGACGTCAAGAAGGACGGCGTGGACGAGGACCGCATCATCAAGGGCATGGTGGGCCGCACCCTCGAGTCCCGGTTCCCCGACCATACCCCCAAGATCGGCGACGTGTTCTTCGAGGTCAAGAACTGGACCGTGGGCCACCCCACCGTGCAGGACCGGCTGATCTGCAAGAACTCCAGCTTCTACGTCCGCCGCGGGGAAATCGTCGGGTTCGCCGGGCTGATGGGCGCCGGCCGCACCGAACTGGCCCGCTCGGTCTTCGGCCGCTCCTACGGCCGCTTCATCGACGGCCACATCTACAAGGACGGCAAGGAGGTGGTCCTCAAGAACGTCCGCCAGGCCATCGACGCCGGGCTTGGCTACGTCACCGAGGACCGGAAGACCCTGGGCCTGAACCTTCTTGACGACATCAAGACCACCACCGTGGCAGCAGCCCTGAAGAAGATCAGCCACAACTCGGTGGTTGACCCCAACCAGGAGTTCACCGTGGCTGAGCAGTACCGCAAGTCACTGCGCACCAAGACGCCGTCCGTGGAGGAAGGCGTGGCCAAGCTGTCCGGCGGCAACCAGCAGAAGGTGGTCCTGGCCAAGTGGATGTTCACCGACCCGGACCTGCTGATCCTGGATGAGCCCACCCGCGGCATCGATGTCGGTGCCAAGTACGAGATCTACGGGATCATCCAGCAGTTGGCGAACCAGGGCAAGGGAGTCATCGTCATTTCCTCCGAACTGCCCGAGCTGCTGGGCCTGTCCGACCGCATCTACACCATCTTCGAAGGCGCCGTCACCGGTGTCCTGAACAAAGACGAGGCCAGCCAGGAAAGCCTGATGAAGCTGATGACCTCCGCCACCCGAAAAGCCGCCTGACCCTCTGGCCCCTCCAGAACCTTCCGGACACAAGGACTGACACCATGAACGCCCTCAAAAAGCTGTTTGGCGGCAACACCCGCCAATTCGGCATGATCTTCGCCCTCGTGGCCCTGATCATCTTCTTCCAGATCGCCACTGAAGGCCGGACGCTGACGCCCGGCAACGTCATCAACCTCTTCAACGGCAACTCCTACATCCTGATCCTGGCCATCGGCATGGTGCTGGTGATCATCGCAGGCCACATCGACCTCTCGGTCGGCTCCGTCGCCGCGTTCGTCGGCGTCACCGTCGCCCTCGCCATCCGCGACTGGGGTATCCCGTGGTGGGCCGGCGTCCTGCTGGGCCTGGTGCTGGGCGCGATCATCGGTGCCTGGCAAGGCTGGTGGACTGCGTATGTGGGCATCCCCGCCTTCATCGTGACCCTGGCCGGCATGCTCCTCTTCCGCGGCTTCAACCAGTTCGTGGGCAAGTCCAACACCATTCCCGTACCCAACGACTTCCAGTACATCGGCTCCGGCTACCTGCCCGAGGTTGGCCCGGACACCGGCTACAACAACCTCACGCTCCTGATGGGTGTCGCCGTCGCGGTCTTCGTTGTGGTGGGCGAACTGCGCTCCCGGGCCCGGGCCAAGGCGCTCGGCGCCGAGGTCCCCGAGATGTGGGTCACCGTGCTGAAGCTGGTGCTCATCTGCGCCGCCATCCTCTACGCCACATACCTCTTCGCCACCGGCCGTCCCGGGACCTCGTTCCCCATCCCCGGCCTGATCCTGGCCGTGCTGGTCCTGATCTACGGCTTCATCTCCTCCCGCACCATCCTGGGCCGCCACGTCTACGCCGTCGGTGGCAACCGGCACGCAGCCGAACTCTCCGGCGTCCAGTCCAAGAAGGTCAACTTCCTGGTCATGATGAACATGTCCATCCTGGCCGGCCTGGCCGGCATGATCTTCGTGGGCCGCTCCACCGCATCAGGACCCTTCGACGGCGTGGGCTGGGAGCTGGATGCCATCGCCGCCGTCTTCATTGGCGGCGCGGCAGTGACCGGCGGTGTGGGTACCGTGGTCGGCTCCATCATTGGTGGCCTGGTCATGGCAGTACTCAACAACGGCCTGCAGCTCCTCGGCGTCGGCGCCGACCTCACCCAGATCATCAAGGGCCTGGTGCTCCTGATCGCCGTCGCCTTCGATGTCTACAACAAGTCCCAGGGCAAACGCTCCATCATCGGCATGCTGACCCGCAACATGAACCGGCCCTCCGGTGGCCCCAGCAGCCCCGTCCAGCCCGACGAAACCACCTCCACCAAGGAAGCGATCGCCAGGGAAGCCTGAGTTTGCAGCCTGAATACCGTTCCATCACACAAAGAAAGAGAACCAACAATGCGAATGTTTGGTAAAGCAGGAAAGGCCGCAGCGGTAGCTGCCATCGCAGCACTGGCGCTGACGGGCTGCGGCCGCTCGGAGCCGTCCGGCGGGTCCAGCAGCGGTGCCGCGGGATTCGACCAGAACTCCTCCATCGGCGTCGCCCTCCCCCAGAAGACCAGTGAAAACTGGGTCCTGGCCGAGAAGCTGTTCAATGACGGCCTCAACGGTGCCGGGTTCAAGGCTGACGTCCAGTTCGCCAACGGCGGCGTGTCGGAGCAGCAGAACCAGATCAGCGCCATGGTCACCAAGGGCGCCAAGGTCATCATCGTGGGCGCCATCGACGGCTCCCAGCTGGGCACCCAGCTCAAGCAGGCCAAGGACGCCGGCGCCACGGTCATCGCCTACGACCGCCTCCTGCTGAACACGGACAACGTGGACTACTACGTGGCCTATGACAACTTCAAGGTCGGCGTGCTCCAGGGCCAGGCCCTGCTGGACGGCATGAAGGCGAAGAAGCCCACGGGTCCGTACAACATCGAACTGTTCGCCGGCTCCCCCGACGACGCCAACGCCAAGGTGTTCTTCAACGGTGCCATGAGCGTCCTGAAGCCCAAGATCGACGACGGCACCCTGAAGGTCGTCTCCGGGCAGAACAGCTTCGAGCAGGCCGTGACCCAGGGCTGGAAGGCTGAAAACGCCCAGCGCCGCATGGACACCCTGCTCAGCGGCAGCTACACCAGCGCCAACGTGGACGGCGTCCTCTCCCCGAACGACACCCTGGCCCGCGCGATCCTGACCTCGGTCAAGGCTGCCGGCAAGCCGATCCCGGTTGTCACCGGCCAGGACTCCGAGGTTGAGTCGGTCAAGTCGATCATTGCAGGCGAGCAGTACTCCACCATCAACAAGGACACCCGCAAGCTGGTTGAGCACGCCATCACCATGGTCAAGGACCTGCAGGCCGGCAAGAAGCCTGAGGTCAACGACGACAAGTCCTACAACAACGGCAACAAAGTGGTTCCCGCCTACCTGCTGGAGCCGGTCATCGTGACCTCCGCCAACGTCAAGACCGCTTACACGGACGATCCCGTACTCGGCCCGATCACCAAGTAATACCGATAGGCAGAGCCGGCTCCCGCCGGCGCGCGGAAAGCCCGGTCCTTTAGAGGACCGGGCTTTCCTGCGTCCTGCCCCAGCAGCAACACCCCTTCACAGGCCAGACACAGGTGTGGCCGGATTCCCGCACAGGATGCCCGGCGAGGGTTGATGCGAAGCCGGCCCCACGCGCCGGCACCTGAGTCATAGGAGTAACGTGAGCGTCCTTGCCCGAAGCGTAGGCAATGCCTTCAGAAACAAGGTCCGCACCGCAGCAGTCGTAGCGGTGCTGGCCGTCGCCATCGGCCTGGCCTTGGCCATGCTGGTGGCGAACCAGGCGGTCGGAGCGAAGGTGCAGGAGCTCAACGCCTCCGTCGGCACCGTCCTGACCGTCAACCCCGCCGGCGGGCAAGGCTTCGAAGGCGGCGGTGAACCCCTCACAGCCGACCAGGCAGCCACCGCCGCCGGCGTGCCCAACGTCAGTGCCGTCGTCGGGACCTCCTCCCTCAGGCTGAGGAACGCTGCCGCAGCTGCGGCACAGGCGGCAGGCGGGACCGGCCAGGCCGGGCCCGGCGGCCAGACCGGACAGGGCGGCCCCGGCGGCCAGGCCGCAGCCACCCTCACCACCAGCCTCACCGCTGCGGTGGATGCCGGTACCCTGGGCAACCGCAACCAGCAGGCCAATGGAACCACCGGGTCCACCGGGACCACCCAGCAGCCGGTCCGCTCGCTGCCGATCACCGCCACGGGCATCGGCGCAGAGGTGGACACCACCGGCAAAGCCCTGAACATTACCCAGGGCACCGGTCTTGGCGACTACTCGGCAGCCTCCACCGGTGCGCTGCTGGGAACCACCCTGGCGGAGAAGAACAGCCTCTCCGTCGGCTCCACCTTCACCATCAATGACCAGGCCTACACGGTGACCGGACTGTTCGACGCCGGAACGGCCTTTGGCAACAACGCTGTTTACGTCACACTGCCCACGGCCCAAACACTCGCCGGGACACCCGGTGAGCTGTCCAGCATGATCGTCACCGTCAATTCCATGGACAACGTCGCCGCCGCCAAGACTGCCTTGCAGGCCGCCCTCGGCACCGACAAGGCGGACGTTACCCAGGGGCAGAACCTGCAGACCGCCGTCAGCTCCCTTGGCAGCGTCAAGAACATCTCCTTCATCGCCTTTGTCGCCGCGCTGGGGACCGCCGGGCTGATCATCCTGCTCATCATGGTGATGCTGGTCCGCGAGCGCCGCCGGGAAATTGGTGTCCTGAAGGCCATCGGCGCACCCAACCGCACCATCGGCCTGCAGTTCGTTCTCGAAGCACTGGTCCTCGCGGCCCTGGGCAGCGCAGTAGGGGCAGCGATCGCATCCTTCGCCAGCGGCGGGATCGCCTCGGCCCTGATCAGCAGCAACACCACCACTGCCACCGCCGGCCGCAACTTCCCGGCCGGCGCCGCGGGTGGAGGAAGCTTCCGCGGCGGGCAGGGCGGACCCTTCGGCGGCGCCTCCCAGCTGCTGAACTCCGTCACCGCAACCGCGTCCCCGGGAGTGATCGCCGGCGGCATCGCTGCCGTGTTCGGCGTGGCCATCATCGGCGCCCTGGTCCCCGCGCTGCTCACCGCGCGCATCCGTCCCATCGAAGTCCTGCGAGGAGAATAGCCATGATTGAAGTCAAGAACCTGGTCCGCACCTTCAACTCCGGTGACCGCACCATCAAGCCGGTCAACGATGTCAGCTTTGTCCTGGAGCAGGGCACCCTCGCCTCGATCGTGGGCAAGAGCGGAAGCGGCAAAAGCACCCTGCTGTCCCTCCTGGGTGCGCTGGACAAGCCCACCAGCGGCGACGTCGTCGTCAACGGCGTCAGCCTGGCCAGCCTGCCGGACAGCAAGCTGACGGAATACCGGCGCCGGGACATCGGCTTCGTGTTCCAGCAGTTCAACCTGATCCCCAACCTGTCCGCCGTGGACAATGTCATGCTGCCCATGGAATTCGCCGGCATGCGGAAGTCCGCCAGGCTGGAGCGGGCCAAGGGATTGCTGGAACAGGTGCAGCTTGATCCGACCAAGCACGACCGGCGGATCAACAGGCTCTCCGGCGGCGAGCAGCAGCGCGTGGCCATTGCCCGCGCCCTGGCCAACGAGCCGAAGCTGATCCTGGCCGACGAGCCCACCGGCAACCTGGATGAGCAGACCGGAGACCACATCATCGAGCTCCTCAGCTCGCTGAGCCGCGACCACAACACGACCATCCTGGTGGTCACCCACGACAGGGTCCTGGCGAACAAGACCGACCGCAGGTTCCGGCTGCAGCAGGGCAAGCTGACGGAAGAACCGGTCCGGGGACGGACTGCCGTCGCCGCCACGGCCTGACCCACGGAAGGGGGCCAAGGGAAGGGGTGTGCGCTCCAGCCCTTGGCCCCTTTTTGTCCATAACCTCCCCCTCGCAACAGGGTCTCCACTCCCGCGGTGCCGCTGTGACAGGATGGCAGCTATGAGCGCTCCCATTGCCCCACCATGGCTGTCCACGCAGCCTGACCAGGATCCCCGGACCGCCACCGGGACTCCCCTGCGCTGGGGAATCATCGCAACGGGCAGCATCGCCCGCGCCGTCTCCCAGGATCTGGCACTGCTTGAAGATGCCGAGCTCTATGCGGTCAGTTCCAGGGCGCAGGACACCGCGGATGCGTTTGCCGTGGCGTATGACTTCGCAAAGGCCTACGGGGACGACGGCGGGGTGCCCGGCTACCAGCGGCTGCTCGCCGATGAGGCGGTGGACGTCGTCTACGTCGCCACCCCGCACGCGCAGCACCACGAGATGGTCCTCGCCGCCCTGAACGCGGGCAAGCACGTGCTGTGCGAAAAGGCTTTCACTATCAACGCCCGGGAGGCGGCGGAGCTCATCGAGGTGGCGCGCAGCCGGAAGCTCTTCCTGATGGAGGCGGTCTGGAGCCGGTTCCTGCCGTCGATGCAGCGCGCTTTCGAGATTGCGGCGTCCGGCGAGCTGGGCGATATCCACTGGGTCACCGCAGACCTCGGATTCCCCGCGCCCTACTCCCCCACGGCCCGGTTGTGGGCCCGGAAGGACGGCGGAGGTGCACTGCTGGATCTGTCCGTCTACCCGCTGCTGTGGGCGCTGGGCACGCTTGGCTTCCCGCAGACCGTCAGCGCCACGGGCTTCGTCAACGACGACGGCGTGGACGCCCAGAACGCCCTGAGCCTTGGCTACGGCCACGCCGCCCAGGTCCAGCTCACTTCTTCCCTGCTGGCCCACGGGCCGCACACCGCCACGGTGGCAGGGAGCCTGGGTTTCCTGCAGAGCGTGGGTTCCATCAACAACCCCCGCGAACTGGTCATCGCCAAGGGGTGGGAGGACCGCCGGACGGAGACCTTCGACGTCGTGGGCAAGGGTTACGCGTACGAACTACGCGAGGTGATGCGGTGTGTCCAGCAGGGGCTGACCGAGAGCCCGGTCATGCCGCTCGAGGACACCCTGAACACGATGCGCCTCTTCGACGGTGTGCGCGCGCAACTCGGGGTGACCTACCCCAACGACAGCCGTTAGCAGGATCAAGAAGGCTGCGTACGACGGCGCCGGGCAGCTTTTGCTCGACGATCCAGTACCGTGACTTCCCGCTTCTTTGCAGTGACAGTTTCTGCGTCCGGTGCCGGCATTTGTAAATTCCCTTGAGTGAATGCTGGACTTCCGGCGATAAGCAGTCTTAGCATTTAGGCAGCATCGATTGCGCCGTTCACTGGGGGGTGGTACGCATGGCTCGTAGTAGTTCGCCATGGGCTGCCCTGCGCCCCGTACTTCTTGCCGGAGCGGCAGCCATTACCTGGCTGGCGCTTTCCTCAACGGCTGCCACCGCCGACACAGGTACTGATTCCTCCTCCCTGACCGGCGGCCTCACGAGTTCGGTGGCCTCCCTGACCCACGATCTTGCCTCAACGGTTTCACCGGTTCCTGCCGGCGCCGCGGGCGGGCCGGCTGCCGCGCCCGGGCTGCTGCAGCCTGTCGTAACGCCGGCTTCCGGCCTGGCCGACAACCTCATTGCCGCGGTTCCCGTGGTGGGCCAGGTGGTTCCAGCCGGAACTGTTTCCGGGGTCTCTGCTCCCCTTGTTGAGGTGGCCGACACCGTGGCTGCCGGTGTAGCCCAGGAACTTGCAGCCCCTGCAGCCGAGGCTCTTCCGGTCCTTGAGCCGGTGCTCGAACCGGTTTCAGATCTTCTGACCGGCGCTGCTCCGTTGCCCGTCCCGCCGTTGGATGACGTGCAGGTGGGCCTTCCCGGCACAGTGGTCCCCGCTCCCGCGCAGGAGCAGCCTGGAGCCGTGGAAGAGGCTCCGGATGCCATAGGCGCGGCCACGGGGTCTGCCCAGGCTGTTGAGGCACCACCTATAGCCTCAGCCACCCCTCGTGGGGCGCCCATGGAACCTTCGGCCGCACGCATCCTGGCCAACACGGCATTCGCGCAGGCCGGGGTGTTCGAGACCCCCGGCTCCGCAGCGGAGCAGCCGCTGGCCGTTGACCCGTTGCCTGTTCCTGCCCAGGCTCCCGCAGCCCCGGCATCCGGCACAGGCAGCGGAGGATCAGCGGGCGGCACGTCAGCTGCCGCCGCGTGGCTCAACCCCATCTACTTCGATTTTGAGGGGGCCGGCGCTGTCCGCGCCGACCGGTCCCCCGGGCACGTTCCCTCGCCGGTGTCATTCGACCCCGGTTCTTCCCCTGACTAGTTGAGGCCCCCTGCCCTCGCACGGGCAGCACGCGGCTTTACGGGCAGCTGTCCAGCGCCCGGACACTCAACTATTCCAGGAGTAAACACCATGAACTGCACACTTCGCAGGGGGCTGCTGAGCGCCCTCTTCGCCGGCGGCCTCCTGGCCTTCGGCTGCGCCACCGCCAACGCGGCGGACACCACCAGCGGGACGGACCTCTCCGCCTCCGCCCTCATCTCGGCGGCGGCACCCGCTGACTCGACGTCGTTGGGCCTGCTGGGTGACCCAACGCCGGCGGGATCAACAGGTGTCGCCGCCGCAGTGGACGCCAACCTCGGGCTTGGCGGCGTTACCAACCCCACCACCGACGGCACGGGAACCACGGCAGACCTCGCCGTCGACGCCAACGTGGACCTCGGGCTTGGCAACGTCACAAGCACCGACCCCGCAACCACCGCCACCACCGACCTGGCAGCCGCAGCGGACGTCAACCTCGGGCTCGGCAACGTCACAACCACCGACCCCGCAACCACCGGCACCACCGACCTGGCAGCCGCAGCGGACGTCAACCTCGGGCTCGGCGACACCACCGACCCCGCTACCGACGGCACGGGAACCACAGCAGACCTCGCCGTGGACGCAGCCGTAGATCTGGGCCTCGGCGGCATCACCAGCGGCGACGCCGCCGGAACCGCCGGCACCGTGGACGCAGCCGTCGACGTTGTTGTTGGCGGCGTCGCTGTCGGCGACATGGCACCCGCGGTCGATGCAGCCGCAGGCGTTGGGGTTGATCTCGGCACCGGAACCGCAGGCAGCGGCGCCGTCGACGCCGTCGCCGATCTGAGCATTGACCTGGGCATCGGGCTCACCGGTGACAACACCACGGGAACTCCGGGGACCTCCGATCCGGGTACCACCGCCCCGGGTGACGGCACCACCGGTGACACCGGAACCCTTGACCCCGGCACGGACAACCCGGGTTCGGACAACGCAGCGGACAATGGCGCCGGCAACGGCACCTCAGGCGATGACTCCACCGGCGGGTCCGGCACCACAGGCGTCGACGGCTTCACGGCAGCACCGGCTGGTTCCAGTGCAGTCAGCGGGGCCATCTCTCCTGTAACGGCGCCACAGGCTGCCACTGCCGGCAGCAAGCAGGCGGCCGGCACCGCTAACGGGGCCCACGCGGCCCTCGCCAACACGGGCTGGGACGGATCGCTGGTACCCCTGGCCCTGCTGCTCCTGGCCGCCGGGATCCTGGTGCTCCGCAGGCGCAAGGTTTCGTAGCGGCCGACGACAGAACGGTACGTGCCCGCACCTGTGCGCCTGAAACGGCAGCACGCCGCGGGCTGGCGGAAGGAGGTCAGCAGCCCCGAAACGCATTACCTGCATGAAACATGTCATCAGCACACATGTCCTTGTAGCCGGTGGTCCGGCGGTAAAGGTGTTTGGAAATCGCCGCCGGGCCGTCGGCGTGCCCGAAGGCGAAAGCCTAGGTCAATCGCCGGTTCTGCCCCACCGCCCGTATAATTTGAGGTACGACAGTGCCGCGGCGCACCGGGAGGAACGGTCATGGTGGCGGAATCGCCTAGCTCCATCAAGAATGAAGTTGTCGGCGGTCGCTACCGTTTGGGTGAGGTCGTAGGCCGTGGCGGAATGTCGTCGGTGTACTGCGCGCGGGACGAAAACCTGGGCCGCGATGTGGCTTTGAAGCTCTTCGCCCCGCAGGCACCGGACGCGGACGAGCTCAAGCGGCAGGAAGCCGAGATCCAGCTCCTGGCAACGCTCAATCACCCCGGCCTGGTGACACTTTTCGATGCAGGCATCGATGACCGCATACCGGATGAGCCCCGGCCGTTCCTGACCATGGAACTGGTGGAGGGCCAGGACCTGCGCGGCCGAATCCGCCACAGCACGGTTCCGTTGGAGGAGCTGTCCGTCATCGGCGCCGGCATCGCCGATGCCCTGGCCTACGTGCACGGCCTGGGCATCATCCACCGCGACATCAAACCGGGCAACATCCTCCTGGTCCAGATCCGGCCGGGTGAGCCGCTGCGGCCCAAGCTCACGGATTTCGGCATCGCGAGGATTGTGGATTCCACCCGGCTTACCGCCACGGGCACCATGGTGGGTACCGCCGCCTACCTCAGCCCGGAGCAGGCCCTGGGGAAACCCCTGTCGTCGGCCACGGACATCTATTCTTTGGGACTGGTGCTGCTCGAATGCATCAAAGGCGCCGTGGAATACCCCGGCAGTGCCGTGGAGTCGGCGGTTGCCCGGCTCCACCGGGCCCCGGAAATTCCCGACGACGTCCCCACCGAGTGGGCCGACCTGATCCGTTCCATGACCGCCATCGAGCCGCTGGAACGGCCAGCGGCCGCTGACATTGAAACGGCGCTGCGCCAGGCGCTGGTCTCCCCCGCGTCGACGCCGGGAGAGCTGACACCGGAAACGACCCGCGTACTGCCGGCCATGCCCTTCCACCCTCCCTCCATCACCGCGGAGGAATCGGTGGATGACGTGCGGGAAGCCGCGGCGGCATCCACGACTACTGATCCTGCCCCTGAAACAGAGGGCGGCAAGTCCGCTGCGAAGCCGCGCCTCACCCGGAGCCGGCGCATCTGGCTGGCCGTGGTGGTGGGTGTCCTGGTGGTCGCCGCAGCCGCCGCTGCGGTGCTGATGAGCATCTCCGCCCGCCCGGCCGACGTCGTCCCTTATCCGACCGTGACCGGCGTCCTGGGTGACCATCTGCAGGAACTCCAAAAGAGCGTGGCGCCGTGATCCTGAGGCAGGCCTCGCCAGGCCCGCTGCTGCTGGCCTGCGCCGCCGCTGCGCTGGCGGCGGCCCTGCTCAGTGCCTGCGCCGCTCCAGGGACCGGGCTCCAGCGCGAAGCTGCAACCCAGCTCCAGGCACGGGTACTTGAAGTAACGCAAGCTTCGTCCCAAAATGATCCCGCAGCCGCGCTGAAAGCGCTCGAGGGCCTGGAAGCGGACCTTTCGGCTGCGCAGGCCAAGGGCCAGGTCTCCGAGGAGAGGCGCCGCAGCATCACCACCGTGGCCAGTGCCGTCCGGGCAGACCTCAACGAAGCGATCAGCGCGCAGGCAGCGGCCGCGAAGGCTGCCGAAGACGCCCGGATCGCCGCCAGCCAGGCAGCACAGGCTCCTTCACCCGCTCCTGGCCCCGCATCGCAGCCAGCTCCCGCGCCGGCGCCGGCGCCGCACCGCTTCTTTGTGCCGGAGCGGCGGGTACTAGGCCAGGCTGGCGATGACCTTGTTCAGCGTGGTGGAGGGACGCATGACGGCGGACGCCTTGGCATCCTCCGGGCGGTAGTAGCCTCCGATGTCCACCGGTGAGCCCTGGACCCCGGCCAGCTCGCCCACGATCGTTTCCTCCTGGGTGGACAGCTCGTTGGCGACCGGGCTGAACGCGGCGGCCAGCTCGGCGTCGTCCGTCTGCTTGGCCAGTTCCTCTGCCCAGTAACGGGCCAGGAAGTAGTGGCTGCCACGGTTGTCCAGCTCGCCGGCGCGGCGGCTCGGGGACTTGTTCTCCAGCAGGAACGTGCCGGTGGCGCGGTCCAGCGTGTCGGCCAGGACCTGGGCCCGGGCGTTGCCGGTGGTGGTTGCCAGGTGCTCGAAGCTCACGGCCAGGGCCAGGAACTCACCCAGGCTGTCCCAGCGGAGGTGGTTTTCCTTCAGCAGCTGCTGGACGTGCTTGGGGGCGGATCCGCCGGCGCCGGTCTCGAAGAGTCCGCCGCCGTTCATCAGCGGGACAACCGAGAGCATCTTGGCGCTGGTGCCCAGTTCCAGGATGGGGAACAGGTCCGTGAGGTAGTCGCGGAGCACGTTGCCTGTGACGGAGATGGTGTCCTCGCCCTTGCGGATGCGCTCGAGGGTGAAGGCGGTGGCCTTGACCGGCGACATGATCTGCAGGTCCAGGCCCTCGGTGTCGTGGTCCTTCAGGTACTCGTTGACCTTGGTGATGAGGTTGGCGTCATGGGCGCGCTCCTCGTCGAGCCAGAACACGGCCGGGGTCTGGGAGGCGCGGGCACGGGTGACGGCCAGCTTGACCCAGTCGCGGATGGGGGCATCCTTGGTCTGGCAGGCGCGCCAGATGTCACCGACGGAAACCTCGTGCTCCAGCAGGACGTTTCCGGAGCCGTCCACAACCTGGACGGTGCCGGCTTCCTGGATTTCGAACGTCTTGTCGTGGCTGCCGTACTCCTCGGCTGCCTGTGCCATGAGGCCCACATTGGGGACCGTGCCCATGGTGGTGGGGTCGTAGGCGCCGTTGGCGCGGCAGTCGTCGATGACCACCTGGTAGATACCGGCGTAGGAGCTGTCCGGCAGGACTGCCAGGGTGTCGGCTTCCTTGCCGTCCGGGCCCCACATGTGGCCGGAGGTGCGGATCATGGCGGGCATGGAGGCGTCCACGATGATGTCGGAGGGCACGTTCAGGCTGGTGATGCCCTTGTCGGAGTCCACCATTGCCAGTGCAGGGCCGTCTTCCAGGCCCTTCTTGATCAGGTTCTGGACGCCTTCGCGGACATCGGCCGGCAGGTCCTCGAGGCTGCTCAGGATGGCTGCGAGGCCGTTGTTGGGGCTGATGCCGGCGGCGGAAAGCTGCTTGCCGTAGGTTTCGAACAGCTCGGAGAAGTACGCCTTCACCACGTGGCCGAAGATGATGGGGTCCGAGACCTTCATCATGGTGGCCTTCAGGTGTGCGGAGAACAGCACGCCCTCTTCCTTGGCGCGGGCAACCTGGGCCTTGAGGAACTCGTCCAGGGCGGCGGCGCGCATCACGGTTCCGTCGATGACCTCACCGGCCAGGACCGGGAAAGCTTTCTTCAGGACCTTGACCGAGCCGTCTTCACGGACCAGCTGGATGGCGATGGTGCCGTCGTTTTCGATGACGACGGACTTCTCGTTGGAACGGAAGTCGTCCTGGGCCATGGTGGCCACGTTGGTCTTGGACTCCGGGGTCCACGCGCCCATGGAGTGCGGGTTCTGGCGGGCGTAGTTCTTGACGGACAGCGGAGCGCGGCGGTCCGAGTTGCCTTCGCGCAGGACCGGGTTCACGGCGGAGCCCTTGATCTTGTCGTAGCGCGAGCGGATGGCGGTCTCCTCGTCCGAGGACGGGTTGTCCGGGTAGTCCGGCAGCGCGTAGCCCTTGCCCTGCAGCTCTGCAATGGCGGCCTTCAGCTGCGGGATGGAGGCGCTGATGTTGGGCAGCTTGATGATGTTGGCTTCCGGCGTCTTCGCCAGCTCACCGAGTTCAGCAAGGGCGTCACCGATCTGCTGCTCGGGGGTCAGGTAGTCACCGAAGACGGCGATGATGCGGCCGGCGAGCGAAATGTCGCGGGTCTCCACCTCCACACCTGCTGTCGAAGCGAACGCCTCGATGATGGGCAGGAACGAATAGGTAGCCAGCATCGGCGCTTCGTCGGTGTGGGTGTAGATAATCTTGGACATGCGCGGGCGTCTCCCTGTGGGTCGGCTTGGTTGTGAAAAATTCGGTCTATTTCACCATGTACAACTTACCCGAGGACCCGGCTTTGAACCGTACCGGGGGCCCAGCGTTACCCCGGCGGTGAGCAGGATTACAGCGATGGAGAACGGACGACGCCGGCACGCGGCCTGGGTGCCGGTGCCTACGGCCTGCGTACGGTGCGGATGGGGAGGGGAAAGGGTCCGGGACGCTATTTGATATCTCACTACTGTGTACAAACTTGCCGGGTGACGATAAGTTCGCTAAGTCACTCCCGCCCCAGGGCCCACCCCCCTTTCAGACAGGACAACAATGACACGCACCAGGTCTCTGGCTTCCGGCCTCCTGACTCTTTCGGCGGCCGCCGTGCTCGCACTCACTGCTGCCGGTGGCGCCTCCGCCGCGCCGGCTTCGTCGGACGGAAACGAATCTCCGTCGGTGGCCAGCGTCACGCTCGATGCCGGCGCTGCAGCCGATTACTGGACTCCCGAGCGGATGCAGGCAGCCGTTCCTGGTGACACGCTGGCCGGCAAGGCCCTGGAACGCGGAAACCGCTCGAACCCTGCCTTGGTGGAGAAAGGCAAGCCGTCCTCCACCAAGGGCACCAAGGGCAAACCCACGATTGCCAAGAGTGAGAACCCCGTCTCCCACATCGGCAAGGTCTTCTTCACGCTCGGCGGAACGAACTATGTCTGCTCCGGCAACGCCGTCACCTCGACCAACCGCAGCGCTGTGGCAACGGCCGGGCACTGCGTGAACGAGGGCCCGGGCGCGTACGCCACCAACTTCGTCTTCGTCCCCGCCTATGACAACGGGGCGGCCCCCTACGGCAAGTGGACCGCCAAGGCCCTTTATGCCCCCACCCAGTGGGCTTCCACCGGCGACATGACCTATGACACGGGCTTCGCCGTGATGAACCCTGATACCAAGGGGCGGAAGCTGACCGACGTCGTCGGCGGCTCCGGCACTGCCTTCAACCAGGCCCGGGGCCTGACCTACACGTCGTACGGCTACCCGGCAGCGGCGCCCTTCAACGGTGAGACCCTCAAGAGCTGCACCGGGACAGCGTCCAATGATTCCAACAACCCCCAGTTCAACACCCAGGGCATTCCGTGCGACATGACCGGCGGTTCATCCGGCGGTCCGTGGTTCATCGGCAAGGGTTCCGATGGCCTGCAGAACTCCATCAACAGCTACGGCTACAACGGCTCCGCAGTGATGTACGGCCCGTATTGGGGCGACGTCATCAAGGCCACCTACACCAGTGCAGCCAAGTCCTAAGGCATCTGATCCGGACCAGGATCCCGCCGTCAGCCACGCGGACCTGACCCAGTCGCCCGAGGAAATTCTCGAGTACTGGACCGAGGAGCGGATGGCGGCAGCGAAGCCCCGGGAGATTCAGCTTCCGGAGCCCGAACGTCCTACCGACCAGGACTAAGCCGAAACAACAACGACGGCGCCCGCCCCCTATCCAGGGGGCGGGCGCCGTCTCGTTAATCCGGGCCCACGCCGCCCGGTTTCCCTGCCGGGCGCAGCGGGTTCAGGGCGGCGGTGGGGATCAGTGGAAGAAGTGGCGGGCTCCCGTGAAGTACATCGTGATGCCGGCAGCGTTCGCTGCGGCAATGACTTCCTCATCCCGGACAGAACCGCCCGGCTGCACCACGGCGCGGACACCGGCGTCGATCAGGATCTGGAGGCCGTCGGCGAACGGGAAGAACGCGTCCGAAGCAGCAACGGCACCGCGGGCACGCTCAGGTGCGCCGCTCGCGTCCGCGTTGGAGGCACCGCCGGCACCGTCGACGTCGGACTCCACCGAGACGCCCAGCGTGTTGGCCCGCTCCACGGCGAGGCGGCAGGAATCAAGCCGGTTGACCTGGCCCATGCCGATGCCCACAGCGGCGCCGTTCTCTGCGAGGAGGATGGCATTGGACTTCGCGGCCCGGCATGCGGTCCAGGCGAAGGCAAGGTCCGCGAGGGTCTTTTCGTCCGCGGCTTCACCGGCGGCGAGGGTCCAGTTGGCGGGGTTGTCGCCGTCGGCGTCCACCTTGTCGCTGACCTGCACCAGCATGCCGCCCGAGACCTGGCGGAACTCCGTGGGGTAGCGGCCGTAGCCCTCGGGCAGGGCCAGCAGGCGGATGTTCTTCTTCTTGGAAAGGATCTCCACCGCCTCCGGCTCGAAGCCCGGAGCGATGACCACCTCGGTGAAGATGTCCTTGACGGTGTTGGCCATGCCGGCGGTCACCGTGCGGTTCGCGGCGATCACGCCACCGAACGCGGAGACCGGATCGCAGGCGTGGGCCTTGGCGTGGGCATCGGCGATGGGGTCCGCGGCACCGGCGGATCCCACGGCCACGCCGCACGGGTTGGCGTGCTTGATGACGGCGACGGCGGGCTCGGCGAAGTCGTACGCGGCGCGCAGGGCGGCGTCGGCGTCAACGAAGTTGTTGTAGCTCATGGCCTTGCCGTGCAGCTGGTCCGACTGGGCGATGCCGACCGGCGCAGCCTTGTCCACGTACAGGGCAGCCTGCTGGTGCGGGTTCTCCCCGTAGCGGAGGACCTCGGAGCGTTCCAGGGACAGGCCGGCGTAGGCGGGCCAGTCGATGACGCCGTCACCGTCCTCGTCAAGGAACTGGCTTGCGGTCCAGGTGGCCACCGCATTGTCGTAGGCGGCGGTGTGGGCGAAGGCCTTCGCGGCGAGGCGGCGGCGGGTTTTCAGGTCGAAGCCGCCTTCCGCGGCGGCCTCCACCACCTGCCCGTAGAAGGACGGGTCCACCACGATGGCGACGGCGGCGTGGTTCTTTGCGGCCGACCGCACCATGGCGGGGCCTCCGATGTCGATCTGCTCCACGACGTCGTCCTGCGCGGCACCGGACTTGACCGTTTCCACGAACGGGTAGAGGTTCACCACCACCAGGTCGAAGGCTTCGATGTCCATGCTGGCGAGGGTTTCCATGTGGGCCGGGACGCGGCGGTCCGCCAGGATGCCGCCGTGGACGCGCGGGTGCAGCGTCTTGACGCGGCCGTCCAGCATCTCGGGCGAACCGGTGACCTCCTCGACCTCCTGCACGGGAATGCCCGCGGCGGCGATCTTCTTGGCCGTGGAGCCGGTGGAGACGAGCTTCACGCCCGCTGCGTGAAGGCCGGAGGCGAGCTCCTCCAGACCGGTTTTGTCGTAAACCGAGATCAGGGCCCGGCGGATGGGTACACGGTCAATGGATACGCGCTCATGCTGCGTGAAGCTCACAAATGTCTCCGTCTTATCTCGCGGAACAAGCCGCGGTTGGTGGGGATAGGGCCAGTTTATCGCGAAGGGCGCGGTTGGCCGGTGTCGGCCGGAGTGTGAACACCGTGGGCGCGGGCTAGAGTTTTGACCAGGAGGCGGCGATGAACACTTACACCACTGTGCCCAGCGGCGAACAGGTGGTCCAGGAACTGCCCTGGCGATGGAAAGTCCAGGGCAGGATCTTCCTGATCGGGGGTCTCGGCTTCATGTTCGACGCCTGGGACGTGACCCTGAACGGCATCCTGATCCCGCTGCTGTCCAAGCACTGGTCGCTGTCCGCCGGGGAGGCGGCCTGGGTAGGAACTGCGAACCTGATCGGCATGGCGCTGGGCGCGTTCATCTGGGGCACCATCGCGGACACCGTGGGGCGGAAGAAGGCGTTCACCGCCACGCTGCTCCTGTTTTCCATCTTCACCGTGCTGGGCGCCTTCTCCCCCGACTTCATCTGGTTCTGCATCTTCCGGTTCATGGCCGGGTTCGGCCTGGGCGGCTGCATCCCGGTGGATTACGCACTGGTGGGCGAGTTCACCCCGCGGAAGCAGCGCGGCAAGGTGCTCACCGCCATGGACGGCTGGTGGCCGGTGGGCGCAGCCCTGGCCGGGTTCGTCTCGGCCGGCCTGGTGGCCCTATACGGCGACTGGCGACTGACCATGCTGGTCATGGTGCTGCCCGCCCTGCTGGTCTTCTGGATCCGGCGGAGCGTGCCGGAGTCCCCGCTGTTCCTGATCCGGAAGGGCCGAAGGGAAGAAGCGGCCAAGATCATTGACGGCCTGGTGGAAGCCACCGGCGCGGAACCGCGGGCATACAGCCTTCCCGATGCCCGGGACGTCCCGCGGCTTTCCGCCGGCAGCGCCTGGACCCAGCTGCGTTCGGTATGGCAGTTCAACTGGAAGATCACAGCCGCCGCCTGGTCCCTGTTCTTCAGCATCCTGCTGGTGTACTACCTGTCCCTGACGTGGATGCCCCGGATCCTCATCGGTGCCGGCTTCGCCGAATACAAGGCGTTCCTCACCACGGCGTCCATGGCCGCCGTCGGCTTCCTGGGCGTGGTGGTGGCCGCCCTCCTGGTGGAGCGGGTGGGGCGCAAATGGATCCTCGCCATCACCGGTCCGCTGTCCGCGCTGACGTTGGTGATCGTGGCATTCGTGGTGGACATTCCCACGGCCGCGGTGTTCTGGCTGCTGGTGTTCGGGTTCGTGGTGCAGGTAGCCATTCCGGTGCTCTACGCCTACGTGTCAGAGCTCTACCCCACCGAGTTGCGGGGCACCGGGTTCGGTTGGGCATCCACATTTTCCCGGCTGGGTGCGGGGTTTGGCCCGCTGGTCTTCGCCAACTACTTCTGGCCGGAACTTGGGCTGGCCACTTCCTTCGCCCTGGCCGGCGCCCTGGTGCTGGCCTCCGTGCTGTGGATGGCGTTCTTCTCCCCCGAAACACGCCAGGCCCGCCTGCAGTAACCCGCGCTAGGCGGCGGAATAATCCGGGTCCGCGGCGAGGGCGGCCAGGGTGGAAACCAGGAGCCGCCGTTCCACCACCTTGATGCGTTCGTGCAGGGTTTCCTCGGTGTCCGAGTCCTCGATAGCCACGGCTTCCTGGGCAATGATGGGGCCGGTGTCCACGCCGGCGTCTGCCCAGTGCACGGTGCAACCGGTGACCTTGACGCCGTAGGCCATGGCGTCGCGCACGCCGTGGGCGCCCGGAAAAGCGGGGAGCAGCGCCGGGTGTGTGTTGAGGTACCTGCCATTGAATGTGTCGATGAAATCCGGGCTGACAATCCGCATGAACCCGGAGGACACCACGACGTCCGGCGCGTAGGCGGCGACGGCCCTGGCCAGCGCGGCGTTCCAGTCGGCACGGTCCGGGTAGGCCTTGAAGTCCACCACAAAGGTGGGGATGCCGGCGGCAGCGGAGCGTTCGACGCCGTGGGTTCCTTCGCGGTCGGCGCCCACCGCCGCGATTTCCACGTCGAGCTCCCCCGCCTTGACGGCGTCGATAACTGCCTGGAGGTTGGAACCGGTGCCGGAAACGAGGACGACGATACGCATTGGTCCAGCTTAGGTGCAGGCTCGCGTACGCTGGAAAACATGAACAGCGAACCGGGCCGGAGCGGGCGGCAGCAGGCCAGGCGCCCGCTCAGCGAGGCCGCGAAAGCCTCGCTCGCCAAGACCCACACCCTGTTCAGGACGTTCGTGGTCACGGTCCTCGGCGCGTTCTTCGTGTACCAGCTGGACGTGGGCTACCTGTGGCTGACCATCCTGCTCACCGCCGCGAGCTTGGTCCTGGGCATAGTCCTGCTGGTCCGGTCCATCCGGTTGAAGGAATCCAAGCTGGTCCTCCTGGGCACCATTTCCGGGCTGGTGGTGGCAGCCGTGATGGTGCTGCTGATCGTCACCACATTGGTCCTGTTTGACCAGGTGCGCGAGTACCAGGCCTGCCTGGGCCGGGCGCTCACGGACCGGGCCACCCAGGCGTGCATGGTGCAGTTCCAGGACGTCCTGCCCGCCAGGGTTCCCTAGCCCCGGAGTGGTCCTATTGGACCAGTTCCCCTTCGCGGTCGGCCGCGCCGGTTTTCTCCCGTTCCAGCCAGGGTCCTGCCGCGTAGCCAATGACGACGCCGGCGCCCACCTCCGCAGCCACCGACAGGGCCGTCCACAGCGGGTCAGGACCAATCGCGGTCAGGCGTCCCAGTCCTGCTGACCCCCGCGCAATCCAGGCCAGGCCCATAACCAGGAGGCCGGCTGCCAGCCCCGCGAGCACACCGAGGACCAGGGTGGAGACGGTGGCGGTGAACCAGCGGGCGTGGACCTTGATGGCGAGCCACTCGTCAAAGTGGTTTTCCCCCTCCCGTAGGAACCACCATCCCGCCATGACTCCCGCCAGCACGGGGACGATCAGGGCGACGGCGGCGTAGTCCAGGGATCCTGACGGGATGGCGGCCAGGACAGGTATTGATGGCAGCGGCCCCATGGCCGTGCCCAGCGCCCCTGCCTGGGATCCGGCGCCGAGGGCAAAACCGGCTCCTGACGTCCATGCGAGCGCGAAGACCACAAGGTTGGGCAGGAAGCCCAGCTGCGCGATGGTGAGGGCGGCACCTCCCACCGGGCCGGCGTCGAGCGCTTCATACACGGACACCACGAGGTTCCAGTGGATGAACAGGTCGACTGCCAGCAGCGCAGCGGCCAGGGTGAGGGCGGCTGCGACGGCGACAAAGCCTGCCTTCGCCGCGGAGGCGAAGTAGGAGCCGGCCCAGCGGGAATGCTGGCTGGTGCGGGAGATCCAGTCCACCGCGTCGACGCCGATAAGCCGGCTCCAGGAGCCCGCTTCCCTTCGCGCCCCGACCACCATGCCGAGGCCGAAAGGGACCAGGGGAACCAGCATGGCGTACCAAAGATTGATGACGACGTCGCTGCTGCGGCAGACGAACCCGGTGGCTGCGCCGAACGCTGCATAGACTGCCCACGAGCCCAGCAGGGCCTGCCACAACTGGTCCGTATAGGAGGCCCGCGCGAGCCTTCGGCCGGCCCGCCACGCCAGGAGGAATGGGATCAGGGTCAGGCCCAAGGGAATCAGGCTCAGCGTGCCGGACCCGCCGTGGGTGGCGGTCCCCGGTCCGGCGCCGGCAAGCTCCAGCGGCACCCCGTGGACCAGGAGCCAGGACTGCCCTGCCAGGCGTGCGAGGACTTCGAACTGCCCGTTCTGGAACCCTGCGGTGGCCCAGACTGCCACGATGGGCGCCACGACCACCAGCGCTGAGATGATGGCCGCCTGCGCCGCTTCGAGGGCACCCTGCAGCCACAACGGCATGGGAAGGCCACGGTCTCCGGTCTGATCAGCGCGCAGTTTCATCGTGTTCCATGGTGTCACGCCGGGTGTGCCGTGTCCGCGAACGACAGGCTCGCCGGCGGCACTGATCAAGATCCACATGCCCGGCGGTCCGGCGCTTTTTGCCCTGCCCCGCCGTAAAATTGGTAGAAACCAACACCTGCGCCCCCGCCGGGGCATCCTGCGTTTTCTGCTGGCCGTGGGCGTGAACCGGACCAGCCTCCCACCCGGATACCGTCAACCGGGAAAACAGGAGCCGCGAATGAGAGATGAACCGTAAGTTCTGAAGATATTCGTCCTACTGGCTGGTGCAGCTTCCGCCTTCAGCGCGGCTGCACCAGCGTTTTTAAACTGTGCGGCGCCGGGAGCCTCCAACCAGGCTCCCGGCGCCGTTCACCGTGTCGGGCCCGCTGCTCCAGCCAGCCGGCCCTGCGGACTTAGCGGGAACAGAGTTCCCCGGTCCGGTCAGCGACGCGTGTCGCCGTCCGTTTCGATGTTTTCCTTGCGGACTTCCTCGTTGACGGTGACGTCGTCGCGGACTGTCACTTTGTCCAGCCGGACCCGCTCGACGGGAACGGTCTCCTTCTCCACCACGGGGCGTTCCTCATGCAGGACCACCTCGTGCTCTTCCTCGCTGATACCCGGACCGTCCATGGCGGAGCCGCGGTTGGCGTCCGTGATGGGCTCGCGCTCTACGCGGACCTCTTCGCGTTCCACCGGGATCGTCTTGGTGACATTCTCGGTGGTGACGTACTTGCGCAGGCGGGCCCGGCCCGCGGTCTCGCGCTCCTTGCCCACGTGCAACTGTTCTTCGGACCGGGTCATGGCGTCGTCCGTGGTGGGGCCGGACGTATCGTGGCCCACGGTCCCGTGCGTGTGGGTGTCCCGGTCGGGAGTAATTCCGGCGGTTGGGGTGCCGGCGTTCAGGTCCGCATCGCCCTGAAGGTCGACGTCGCCGGAGGTGTCACTGGTGGCCTCGGTGTAGGTCCGTGCGCCGCGGTCGTAGTACGTGTACAGCCGGTCCTCTTCCTCGGGGGTGAGGTGGCCGTCGGCATCCACGCGGGGGGCGTCCTTGACGTGCTCCTTGGTGAAGGGCACCACCAGGTCCTCGCCCTGGTTGTGGGCACCCTCAACCGGCACGAAGGATTCAGACGTGCCGAAGAGGCCGGTCTTTACGGTGACCCAGGTGGGTTCACCCGTATCGTCGTCTGCGTACAGCTGTCCGATTGAACCGATCTTCGTGCCGTCGGAACCGACCACGTGGCCGCCCTTGGTGAGCAGGTTTTCAAGGTTTTCCCTGTTGAGCATGACGTCTCCTTGGATGGTCGTTGCACTGGGTCTGCCAGCAGTGGATGTTCCGGACCGGGGCTTTCTCCCGTCATCCGGCTTCCGCCCCGGCTGCTTGAGGCTCTGCGCTGACTGCCCTACTACCGTAAGCATGCTTAGCATCAAATGCCAAGCCTACTTAGTAATTTTCTTGGACGGCCGGGGCAGCTGTTCACCCGGCCTTCTCCTCCGGGTAACGCTTTTTCCCCCGCCATTTCAAGGACGGCGCGCACGGTGAAGGGGTGAGGATCGCAATCGTCGCCGAATCATTCCTGCCGTTGATGAACGGCGTCACCCATTCAATCCTTCGGGTCCTGGACCACCTCCAGGAGCGCGGCGACGACGTCCTGGTCATCGCCCCGTCAGCGCAGGAGGGAGCCGAGCCGGGCCAGGTCAAGGGAGCGAAGGTCCAACGGCTCCCGGCAGTTCCGCTGGCCGGCTACACGAATGTACGGGTGGCACTGGGAGGTGTGTACCGGGTCAAGCGAATCCTTGCCGAGTACGCGCCGGACGTGGTGCATCTCGCCTCGCCGTTCGTCCTTGGCTGGCGCGCAGCGCAGGCGGCGCACCAGCTCGGCATCCCCACGGTGGCGATCTACCAGACCGAAGTTCCCAGCTACGCCGCCCGGTACGGCGTTCCCTTCCTGGAGAACTGGGCCTGGAACAGGGTGGAGAATATCCACCTGCTGGCCTCACGCACCCTGGTGCCCTCCACGTTCGCGCTGAACCAGTTGCGCGGCCGGGGCATCCCGCGGGTGCGGATGTGGCGCCGCGGCGTGGACACCGCCCGGTTTTCGCCGGAAAAGCGCGACGACGGGTGGCGGGCTTCGGTTGCCCCGGACGGGGAACGCATCATCGGCTACGTGGGCAGGCTGGCCGTCGAAAAGCAGGTGGAAGACCTTGCGGCCCTCGCCGGCATTCCCAACACCAAGCTGGTGGTGGTGGGCGACGGCCCGCAACGGGCAGCCCTGGAGGCGGCCCTCCCCCAGGCGGTATTCACCGGTTTCCTGGGCGGTGAAGACCTGGCGCGGACGGTGGCATCCTTCGACTTGTTCGTCCATCCCGGCGAGTTCGAAACCTTCTGCCAGACCATCCAGGAGGCCATGGCGTCGGGTGTACCGGTGGTGGCGACGGGCCGGGGCGGCCCCTTGGACCTGGTGGAGAATTCACGCACCGGCTGGCTCTACGAACCGGGTGACCTGTCCGCCATGCGCGCCCGGGTGCAGGACCTGATGGGCGACGACGCCAAACGCCGCGCCTTCGCGGCCGCGGCCCACGCCTCGGTCCAGGACAGGACATGGCCGGCGCTTTGCACGGAACTGGTACGGCACTATTCGGACGTCATCGCGGCAGTCCCCGCACCCCCGCGGAAGGCCTCAAAGGCAGGAGCAACATCATGAAAATATCCGTGATCGGCTGCGGGTACCTCGGCGCCGTCCACGCGGCAACCCTCGCGTCCATGGGCCACAGCGTTGTGGGCATCGACGTGGATCCCGGCAAGGCGGCCCAGCTGGCGCAGGGAGCCGCACCGTTCCACGAACCGGGGCTTGACGAACTCCTGGCGCACGGCCGCGCGACCGGACGGCTGCGCTTCTCCACGGATCCGGCCGAGGCGCGCACTGCCCAGGTGCACTTCCTGTGCGTGGGGACGCCCCAGGACAAGAAGTCCGACGCCGCCGACCTGACCTTCCTGGTCTCCGCCGTGGAAGGGCTGCTGCCGCACCTGGCCGCAGGCGCCGTCGTCGTCGGTAAATCCACGGTGCCCGTCGGCACTGTGGACATGCTCCGGGAGATCCTCGCACAGCGGCCGGACGTGCTGCTCGGCTGGAACCCCGAATTCCTGCGGCAGGGCACTGCCGTCAAAGACTCACTGGTCCCGGACCGGCTGGTCTACGGCGTTGACGGCGGCCGCCCCGCCGCTTTCGACCCCTGCACCGGGGCACCGACAGGAGTGACTGCGGCCCTGGACGCCGTGTACGAACCACTCCTTGCTGCCGGCATTCCCCGGCTGGTCTGCAACTTCGCCACGGCTGAACTCATCAAGTCCGCCGCGAACGCGTACCTGGCCACGAAGGTGAGCTTCATTAACGCCGTGGCCGAACTGTGCGATGCCGCGGGCGCCGACGTTACGGAGCTCAGCGAGGCAATGGGGCTGGACCCGCGGATCGGCGGCCGGTACCTGCACGCCGGGCTCGGTTTCGGCGGCGGCTGCCTGCCGAAGGACATCCGCAGCTTCCGCACCCAGGCCGCAACCCTGGGCGTCCCTGCGGTGGAGGACTGGATGCGGCTGGTGGATACGGTGAACCTCGGCCAGCGGGAGCGCACGGTGGGACTTGCTGCAGAGTTGTGCGGCGGAACCCTCGCCGGGCGTTCCATCACCGTGCTGGGCGCATCCTTCAAGCCCGACACCGACGATATCCGCGACTCCCCCGCCCTGGATGTTGCGGACCGGCTGGCCGCTGCCGGGGCCCACGTCACCGTCACGGATCCCAAAGCAGTGAACCTTGCCTGGCGCCGCTATCCGCGGCTTCGGTTCGAGGCGTCCGCTGCGCGGGCGCTCCAGGATGCCGAGCTGGTGCTGCTCCTCACCGAGTGGGATGAGTACCGGCAGCTGTGTCCCGCTGCGGCCGGGCAGCAGGTACGACGCCGGGTGGTCCTGGACGCACGCAACGTGCTGGATGCGGCGGCCTGGCAGGAACAGGGCTGGGTGGTCCGCGGGCTCGGAACATCCGCCAGCGCCTTGGCGGCGGCCGCAGTGCGTTGAGGGCCGGCTCCGCGGAGGGCTAACCCAGCAGCCCGAGCTCCGCGAATGCCAGCGCCACGCCGTTGCCCGCCGGCGGGGCGGTGATCCGGTCCGCCACGGCAAGCACTGCGGGATGGCCACCTTCCACCCCGATGCCCACGGCCGCGTACTCAAGCATTTCGATGTCGTTGGCGCTGTCGCCGATGGCCACGATGTCCGCCCGGTCCAGGCCGAGCCGGGCCTCCACTACCTGGATGCCCACCGCTTTGTGGGTGCCGGCCATGAAGATCTCCCCGGCACGGTCCCCCAACGCCGACAGTGAACTGGGGATCAACCCCACCCCTGGCCCGAAGTCCGCCATCAGGCGGGTCAGCGGCACCGGTGAGTCAAAGCAGGAGATTTTGGCGTAGGAGGTGGCGCGGAGATCGTCGGAGTACTGCATCGGTCCCAGGATGTCCTCCAGCGGATCGACATCCGTACTGAGGATGCCGTCATGCTGGGGACGGCCGGCAAAGATAGGCCCCAGGACCTCCCGGAGCCGGCGGCCCACGCCTGTACGGCCGTGCAGCGCCTCCGGCGCTTCCAGGATGTAGGCGGCACCGTGGGCGTCGAGCGTTTCAACGAGGCGCGCTGCGAGCCCAGGTTCAAAACGCGCGTCCCGAAGGACTTCACCACCCACCTCTACCCGGGCACCCGCCCCGGTAATGGTGCCGTCGAAGCCCGCGTCCAGGATGTGCCCGGGGACCATGGAGAGGGGACGCCCGGTGCAGACGAACACCCGGTGGCCCAGCTTGCGGGCGGTCCGGACGGCGTCGACATGCGCCTCGGGAGCCAGCCCATGGTCGGCGTAGGTGCCGTCGATGTCAAGGAATATGGCCCGCGGCCGCTGGGTCTGGCTGGACATGCGAGCTCCTTCAACAAAAAGCAGGGACACCCAGATCCTATCGGCAGCGGTTTCTCGACGGCACGGGGTTCTCCCACGTCAGGGGCCAAACTGATAGTCATCCTGTGATATTGGAGGTCTTGCAGATTAGTAAGCCTGCTGATTGAATGAGGGAACCGGAAATGGGGGCCCGGCACAACTGACTGACAAGGAGTGGCAACATGGGCATTATCGGATTTCTCATTTTGGGCCTGATTGCTGGAGCCATTGCAAAGGCCATCCTGCCGGGCCGCCAGGGCGGGGGCTGGGTGGTCACCATGGTCCTCGGCGTTGTCGGAGCCATCCTGGGCGGCTGGATCGGATCGTTGATCTTCGGCGGCGGCCTGGCGGAGTTCTTCGACCTCAGGACCTGGCTGCTGGCTATCCTCGGCTCGATCGTCGTGCTGCTGATCTACGGCGCCGTCACCAACCGCAGCGGCCGCCGGGCGTAGCCGCTTCCACATAAACCATCAGTAAGAGGCGCCGGACTCCGCAAGGAGGACGGCGCCTTTTACGTCCCGCCACACGCTGGTGCGGACTCAATATGAACCCGCCGGCACCCACCCATTTCCCCCCTCCTGCCTTTATGATGGCGAAGGGGTGGTGTGATGACCGGTTTTCTTGGCCGTGACAACAATGTGGCATTACAAACTTTTGGTGCGGTCATGGATGCAAGTCCGGACGCACTTCTGGCCCTTGCTGCGGACGGTGCCGTACTGGCGGCCAACGCCGCGGCCGCCAGGATGTTCGGACTGCAGCAGGAAGCCTTCTCCGGCCTGCACTACCGGATGCTTATCGGACAGGGCTTCCACGACGAAGTGGCCCTTCTGCTGCACCGGCTGCTGACCCTGCCGGACGAGCTTCCGCCACCGCAGGAAATCACTGCGCTGGGACGGGACGGGACCGAGATCCCCGTTGAACTTGCCGCCGCGCCCCTCCCCCACCCGGAACCGCACGGTCCCGGCGCCAACCCGGGCGGGAGCGTGCCGCCGATGGCCCGGCTGCTGCTCTCCATCCGCGGGACGGCACACCGCAAGGCAGCCGATGCCAACCTCCGCGAGGCGATGTCGCTGCTGACGGCCACCCTTGAATCAACGGCGGACGGCATCCTGGTGATTGGGACCGACGGCAGCGTGGCCGGGTTCAACGACCAGTTCCTCACAATGTGGGGCATCCCTGCCGAGATGATGGAGGCCGACAGCGAGGAGCCCGCGCTTCGGCTGGTCATGGCACAGATTGCGGATCCCGTGCCCTTTGCCGCGCGGCTGGGCCAAGTCCAGGAGGACCCGTCAGCCGAAAGCCATGACGTTGTGGAACTGCGCGACGGCCGGACCTTCGAGCGGTACTCGCGCCCGCAACGGGTCGGCGAGAAAATCGTGGGCCGGGTGTGGAGCTTCCGCGATGTGACGCCGCGGCGGAAGGCACAGGAGCAGGCCCACCGGGCCATGATGGACCTCGCGGTCCAGGCGGAGAAGCTCCGTGCCATGGCCTTCCAGGACCCGCTGACCGGGCTCGCGAACCGTGCGGTGTTCAACGATGCCTTGGCCGAATCACTGCAGGAACCCCGGCTGAAGACGGTGGATGTCCTGCTCCTGGACCTGGACGACTTCAAGGAAGTCAACGACATCCTCGGCCACCAGGCGGGTGACGACATGCTCGTCGAGGTTGCGCGCCGGCTCCGTGGCTGCGTCCCGACGGCCGACGTCGTGGCCCGGCTGGGCGGGGACGAGTTCGTGGTGCTCCTGACGGCCTGCCCCGACGCTGACGCCATCGCGGCGTGCATTGTGCGCTGCCTGCATGTCCCGGTGACCATCAGCGGCACCGTCCTCCGTCCCAGCCTGAGCCTGGGGGTGGCCTCCCTGGGCCAGGACAGCATGGGACCTTCCGAGCTCCTGCGGCACGCCGACATTGCGATGTATGCGGCCAAGGCGGCCGGAAAGAACCGGTTCCTGCGGTTCCACCCGGACATGATGCAGGCGCTGGTCCAGCGGACGCACATGGAAAGCGGCCTGCAGCTGGCCGTCCCGCGCGGCGAGATTACCGTCGACTTCCAGCCGATCGTCTCCCACCGCATGGGTCAGGTGGTCCAGCTGGAGGCGCTGGCCAGGTGGGACCGGGGCGGCGAGCGGGTACCGCCGTCGATCTTCATCCCGCTCGCCGAGCGCACCGGGCTGATTGGTGAGATCGGGGCCGAAGTGATGGCCACCGGCATGGTGCAGCTGGCACGCTGGCTCAGCGAGGATCCGTCACGGTCCCTGGCCGTGAATGTCTCCGGCGTGCAGCTGCAGGAACCGGACTTTGCCGAGGGCGTCCTGAAGCTGGCCGAAGCCAGCGGCGTTGCACCCTACCAACTGGTGGTGGAAGTTACCGAAAGCGTGTTTTTCGACGCCGACTGCAGCCTGATCCAACAGCTCGGCGCGCTGCGGGACGCCGGTGCCCGGGTGGCGCTGGACGATTTCGGCACCGGCTATTCGTCGCTGGGCCGGCTGCAGGACCTGCCCGTGGACACCGTCAAGATCGACAAGACCTTCGTATCCATGGTGCGGACCGGGAACGAGCGGCTGCCGATCCTCAGTTCCATGATCAACATGGCGCACAGCCTGGGCCTTACAGTTACGGCGGAAGGAATCGAGACGGCCGCGCAAGCGGATTACCTGACGGCGCTGGAGTGCGATTCGCTGCAGGGGTATCTGTTCTCGCTGCCGGAGCCCGGTGAGCGGCTGGGCCAGGCGTTGAACCACGCAGAAGAGGCCCTCCATGCCCTGAAGGGCAGGTAGCCGGGGCTGCCCGTCGTCCTAGGCTGCTTCCTGGCGGCCGGAGCGCTGCGGCTTTGCGGGCGCGGCATGGGAGTCCTGGGGCTGGGCGGAGTGCGGTGCCTCGCCGGAAGCGGCGGACGCGACGGCCGGCCCGGCGGTGGCGGCTGACGCGGCAGCACGGTTGCGGCGCCAGCGGCGCACCAGGTCGACGGCGGCGAGCAGCCCGGCGAGCGGGGTCAGCACGGCTGCGGCGTAGACGAACAGCACCCACGTCAGCGTGGTCAGCGGCGGCTGGTTGTTGTTCAGCAGCGACAGCCCGCCCAGCATGCCAACCACCCAGAACAGCAGGACGGCCGTCAGCACGGCGCCGGCAGGGAAATACTGGTTGGTCACGATTTTTTTCAGGGTTTCCATGCACTTCCTCCTGCCTGGCCGGGGGACGGCAAAAGCCGTTCAATGACCAGTATGGGCCCCGGCAGGCAGGAAACTGCGCAAGACGACACGGCGAGTGATGAAGCTAACGCGGCCGCCCGCCGTCGTACGATTTGCGGGGCCGGAAGGGTGGTCCTTCCCCTTCCCGGAACGCGTCAGGCCGAATACCGTAATGCCTGTCCGCTCATTATTTGGAGGCTCCCATGCGCAAAGTCACCGCCGGCTTGTTCCACTCCGTGGACGGTGTGGTGTCCGAACCGTTCAAGTTCCAGTTCGACAGCTTCGACGCGGAGCTCGGCGAGGGCCTGGCCAGGATGATCAACGCCGTGGACACAGTGGTCCTGGGCCGGGTCAGCTACCAGGAGTGGGCCGGGTACTGGCCTACCGCCCCGCAGGACCAGGACTTCGCGGCGTTCATCAACCCCGTGGAAAAGTTCGTCGCATCGCGCACGCTGGCGGGGCCCTTGGAATGGGAAAACTCGCTTTTGATGGATGCACCGCTTGAGGATTTCGTGGCGGGCTTGAAGGAGCGTGACGGCGGCGAAATCGCCGTGTGCGGGAGCATCTCGGTGGTGCGGCAGCTGCTGTTCGCCGGACTGCTGGACTCGCTGCAGCTGATGACCCACCCGGTGGTTGCCGGCAGCGGGCGGCGGCTGTTCGAGGACGGCGACCCCCTGACCCGCCTGGTGCTGCAGGACCAGTCCACGACGAGCAAGGGCAACGTGCTGAGCACCTATGGGGTGCGAGCCGGCGATTAAGCGGCCAGCGGCGCGCCGAACAACTCCTCCGCGAGCCGGGCCAGATGGTCAGGGATGTCCGCCTCGGACGCGTGTTCGCCGCGGCCCAGGAAGACTGCGGTGCCACGGATCCCGTCAAGGTCCAGGCCGCATTCGTGCATCAGCTGCCCGGCGCGGAAGTTTGCCGGGAGGACCATGGTGCCGCTTTCAGCATTGAGGTAGACGTGCCAGTCACCGCGGATCACCGATTCCAGCGGGCCGCCCACCAGGGATTCAAGGGCCTTCAGGTCCGGGCCCACCTTCTCCAGGCGCATCGGCTCGGCATTGCCGGCCGGTACGACGAGTGCTGTGTAAGTTCTGGTGTCCATCGTTCGTGTCTCCACTGGGTTTAACACCTGTGGAGCTGGCGGTGTTCCCGGAGAAGCTACGCCCGCGCGGCCAATTCGGTGATGTCCCGGGGCGTGGTCCGGCAGCAGCCGCCCAGGATTCGTGCGCCTGCCTGCTGCCATTCACCGGCGCGGGCCGCAAGGCTTCCGGAGGCCCCTCCCCCGGCCGCACCGCCCCGGCCTTCGCTTGCCTGGCCCCAGGTCTTGGTTGCGGCATCGTAGGTCTCTCCCGAATTCGGGTAGACCACCAGGGGCTTGTCCGTATGCCGGCCCAGGGCGGTGAGTGCCGGGCCAACCAGGTCAAGCGGCACGCAGTTCACTCCTACCGCGGCAACGTGCGGCTGCCCGTCCACAAGCTGTGCCACAGCGGCCAGGGGCGTGCCGTCGCTGATGTGGCCGCCGTCGCGCAGGGAAAAGGAGAACCAGGTGTCGACGCCGTGTTCCCGGCTGAGTGCCAGCAAGGCCTCCGCCTCGGCGAAGGAAGGCAGCGTCTCGAATGCGAGGAAGTCCACGCCGGCCTTGACCAGTGCCGCTACCCGGGGCGCATGGAACTCCTCGAACTCCCCCGGAGTGAGGTTGTAGTCCCCCCGGTATTCCGAGCCGTCCGCGAGATAGGCGCCGTAGGGGCCCACAGAGCCCCCCACCAGCAGCGGCCCGGCGCCCGGATGCTCCATCAGGTGCTCCCGCCGGGCTTCATCCGCCAGCCCGACAGAAAGTTCCACCAGTTCAAGAGCTTCCTCCTCAGCCATTCCACGCGCCGCAAACCCCCGGGGCGTTGCCTGGTAGCTGGCGGTGGTGGCGATGTTCGCACCGGCCTCGAAGTAGTCGCGGTGCACGTCCCGGATGAGTGCCGGCTGCTCCAGCAGGACCTTGGCCGACCACAGGGGGTCATCCAGATTGCAGCCGCGCGCTTCCAGTTCGGTGGCGAGCGCACCGTCGGCAATCAAAGTACGACCGGACTCCAATGCGGCGGAAAGGGAAAAAGTGGGAGGCATGAGCTCACTATAGGCATGAACTCATGCTTTTACTGAGTGTTACCGCCGCCAGCAACTGCCCGCATCTGAGGGCCCGTTCGGATCGCTAGACTCACTTTTATGTCGAAGACCTCCAGCATGGGCCGTGGAGTGCAGGCCCTGCTAGCTGTTGGGGAACGCCATGCACGGGGGTTTCCCGGGGGCACGGCCGCCGAGGTCGCCGCCGATCTGGACCGGGACCGGAGCCAGGTATCCCGCAGCCTGCGGACCGGCGGGAAGGAAGGCTTCCTGGCCCGCACTGCGGCCCGCACCTACGTCCTGGACTGGTCGGTCTTCACCGACGCGCAGCTGCTGACCGAACGCCGGCTCCAGGCCGACGGCGCCACCGCCCTGGACGCCCTGGCCGCCGGAACCAACGAGGCGTGCTTCCTGGGTGTGCTGCGCGGTGACAGCACGGTGACCATCGGCGAGAGTGTCCCGGCCGGCAGCAACCTGGTGGGTTCATGGCTTGGCCGCCCTTATCCCGCCTACTGCAGTGACGCCGGCCAGGCGGTCCTGTGGGAGGCGCCGGAAGAGGAGGTCCGGAGCGTGTTTTCACAGGTCGTTTTCACGCGCCACGGGCCCAACACGCCTGCAAACGTGGATGAGTTCCTGGCGCGGCGGGAGGCCGCGCGCGTCCGCGGCTACTCGATCGTGGATGAAGAGGCAGAACCCGGGCTTTACTCCCTGGCCGTGCCGGTCCGCGACTTCAAGGGTGACGTGGTGGCGGCCCTGCAGATCGTCGGCATCAAGGACCGGCTGGAGCCGCGGCGGGAACCGTGCGCAGCCGCCCTGGTGGCCCAGGGATCCTGGCTCGAAGCTAGGCTCGGCTACCGGAGCTGAGCATCAGGTTCCGGGTGCACCGAGGCGCGTCGCGGAGGACGAAAGGACGGCTGCCGCCGCACCCAGATCCGCCCCGAACTCTCCCCGGCTGCCCAGCACGCTGAGCGCCCCCAGGATGGAACCGCCGGCATCCCGCACGGGCACGGCAAGCTCCACCACCCCGTGCTCAAACTCCTCATCGGCTGCGATGAACCCGGCAGCGCGGTCCCGCTCCATGAGATCCCAGATACCGTCGGTGGTGTGGGCAGCGCCGGGTCCGCCGATGCCGATGTAATTCACGTCCGCGAGCAGTTCCGCCAGGGCGGACCGGTCAAAGTCCCACAGCAGGGCCCTCCCGGCGCCGGTGCACCAGACGGGCGTGACCATGCCGGGCACCACGAAACTGCCGGGCACGGCTTCATTGCTCGAGGCGCGAAGCAGGATGACCCGGTAGCCGTCGCGGACCGAAAGCCGTGCTCGCACTCCCAGCCCGGCGACCAGCTCCTCAAGCAGCGGCTTCGCCTCCCGGACCCAGCCCGTATTCAGGGCGGCGGCCAGGCTGAAGAAGCGGGGGCCTGTCCGGAACGGCCCGCGGTCAAAGCGCTCCAGCAGGTCCAGGCCGCACAGCTCCTGGGCCAGGCGGGACACCCGGCTTTGCTCCATGCCAAGCTCCGCGGCGAGCTGCGAAACGCCCAGCGGCGCCTGCCCCCGCTTTTCCCGCTCCACCACGTGCCGCAGGATCCGCAGTCCCTGCGCCATCGAGGATGCCTCGGCGGTTGATTCCACGCTTTCCTGCCCTCCCGGCTGCCGACAACGGCCCCATTGTTCCACGGGCGCTGCTTGTTCCACCCAGGGCGCTGCCGTCGTCGTCCGTGCCCCGCTTACCGGACTGCCCGCGCTGCGCTGCGTCCGTGCCGGAAGTGGAAGTAGGCGTAGCAGGCCGCGACGAAGGGAATGCCGAAGTAGAGCGCCGCCGCCTGGGCCGGGTCGAGCGCAATGCCGACCAGGGAGATCACGCAAAGGGAGAACGCGAGGATGGGGACCAGCGGGAACAAGGGCGCCCGGTAGGCAAGGGTGGAGACGTCGCCGCCGTCGCGAATGAAGGCGCGGCGGTGGAAGTAGTGCGACGCGGCGATGGACATCCAGACACCCACCACGGCGAAGCCTGCCACCGAGACGAGGACCAGGTAGACGGTTTCAGGGGCCACCACGCTGCTGAGCAGGGAAGCGAGGCCGCCCACCATGCTCACGTAGAGGGCCACCATGGGAATGCCGCGGCGGTTCAGCTTCTTCAGGGCGCGTGGTGCCTGCCCTTCGTCCGCGAGTGAATACAGCATCCGGGCGCAGGAGTAGAGGCCGCTGTTTCCGGCGCACAGCAGGGCCGTGATGATGACGAAGTTCATGATGTCCGCAGCGAACGGCACGCCGATGGCGGAGAAGACAGTAACGAACGGGCTCTCGTCCAGCCCCACCTCCATGTAGGGGATGGTGGCGGCGATAACGGTAATAGCGCCCACGAAGAAGATCAGCAGCCGGATCACGGTGGTGCGCATGGCCTTGGGAATGGCGGTTGCAGGGTCCTTGGTTTCCCCGGCGGCGACGCCGATCAGTTCCGACCCGGAGAAGGCATAGAAGACGGCCAGGACCGTGACCAAAATGCCGGTGAATCCGTTGGGGAAGAGGCCCGATTCCGTGGCGAAGTTCTGGAGCAGGAATGGGTGGTTTCCGCCGCTGCTGAGCGGGTGGAAGCCGAACAGCGCCGCCCCGCCCAGGACGATCAGCCCGATGATGGCCGCCACCTTCACGATGGCGAACCAGAACTCGGCCTCGCCGAAGAACCGGGAGGAGACGGCGTTGAAACCAAAGAGGATGGCGGCAAAGACCAGGCACCAGACCCACACCTCAACGTCCGGGAACCAGCGCTGCATGAGGAGCCCGGACGCGGTGAACTCGGAGCCGATGGCCACGGCCCAGCACAGCCAGTACAGCCAGGCGGTGGCGAACCCCGTAGCCGGCCCGATGGAGCGGGCTGCATAGATGTGGAAGGCGCCGGACACGGGATAGGCGATGGCCAGTTCGCCCAGGCATGCCATCACCAGGTACACCACGAAGGCACCCACCAGGTACGCGATGACGGCACCAAGCGGCCCTGCCTGGGAGATGGTGTACCCCGAGCTGACGAAGAGGCCGGAGCCGATCACCCCGCCCATGGCGATCATGACCAGATGGCGCGGGCCCATGGAACGCCGCAGGGACGACTCCACGGGCTGCGGCGCTGCGGGCCGGGGATCGAGGGCAAGCGGGGGTGTGGGTTCCACGGGTCTCCAAACGAAGAAAAGCACGGTGTCAGTGCCGAAAGTAGCACGGCCGCCGAATTTAGCAGCATCAAAAGCATGGAAGCATGTTCATATTGCACGGCATTACGGCTGCGTCGGGGATCGAAGGTACGACGGCGGCACTTGGCCGGGCGACGTCGCGGTGCCTTCCCGTCGTGGCCGGGAAGGCGACCGGGTAAACTTGACCAGTCATGCGCTGTTCCTACTTTGATGCCGGCACCTGCCGCTCCTGCACCCAAATGGGCAGGCCGTACGGCGAACAGCTGGCCGGCAAGCACCTGCACTGCCAGACCCTCCTTGCCGGACACACGGACCTGGAGTGGCTGGAGCCCGTGGCCAGCCAGGAGTCCGGCTTCCGCAACAAGGCCAAGATGGTGATCGGCGGGACGGCACAGAACCCCACCATCGGCATCCTCGACGCCGACGGCCACGGCGTGGACCTGCGCAAATGCGGTGTCTGCTCCCCGGGCCTGCGCGCCGTCTTCCCGGTGTTGGCCACCTACATCCGCCGCCTCCGCCTGACGCCGTACAACGTCCCGAAACGGACCGGGGAACTCAAGCACGTCATCATCACCGAATCCCCGGCAGGTGAGATCATGCTCCGCCTGGTCCTCCGCTCCGAGCAGACCCTGCCGCGCATCCGGAAGCACCTCCCCGATCTCCTGGCCGACCTGCCGCAGGTCAAGGTGGTCTCCGTCAACCTGCTTCCGGAGCACAAGGCGGTGCTCGAAGGCGACCGCGAGATCCTGCTGACGGAGCAGTCCACCCTGGAGATGCGGGTCAATGACATCAACCTGCACCTCCGCCCGCAGAGCTTCTTCCAGACCAACACCGCCATGGCCGCGGCCCTGTACCGGCAGGGGCGGGAGTGGGTCAACGAACTGGCGCCGGCCTCGGTGTGGGACCTGTACTGCGGTGTGGGCGGCTTCGCCCTCCACAGCGCCGACCCGTCCCGCACGGTCACCGGCATTGAAGCCAGCAGCGAGGCCATCGTCTCGGCGCGGCTCAGCAGTGACGAGGCCGGCCTCGCGGGCATGGACTTCCAGGCCGGGGACGCCACCGCGTTCGCCCTCGCGGCGGAGCAGTCGCCGGAGCTGGTGATCGTGAACCCGCCCCGGCGCGGCATCGGCAAGGAGCTGTGCGGCTGGCTGGAAACCTCTGACGTGCAGCACGTGGTGTACTCCAGCTGCAACGCCCAGTCGCTGGCCCGCGACCTGGCCGCGCTCCCGTCCTTTACTGCCCGGCGGGCCCGGGTGCTGGACATGTTCCCGCAGACCACGCACTACGAAGTGATGGTGCTGCTGGAACGGACGGCCTAGCGCCGCCGGTTCCCGGGGTTCAAGTGCGGACGCGTTCGACGGCGGCCGCGCCGGCTTCCCGCCCGATCGACCGGAGGCCGGCCGCCACCCCCGCGGCGTCGGCGGCGGAGCGGTTCTGGCTCAGTTTCTCCTTCGCCTCGATCCGGGTGATCACCAGTTCCACACCCACAATCGCGCGCAGCTGCCCGGCGATGAACTTTTCCGGGGCGTCGTCCACGGCCCACGGATCCGCCCGGCCACCCTCATGCAGGCCGGTCAGGTGCCGGACATGCCGGGCCAGCCAGCCGGCGTCGTCATGGACCACCAGTTCGCCGTAAACATGTGCCGTGCTGTAGTTCCAAGTGGGGACCACCCGGCCGTGTTCGGCTTTTGAGGCGTACCACGACGGTGAGACGTAGTTATCGGGGCCCTGGATAATGGCCAGCGCTTCACCGGCTGGCGTGGTGGACCACTGCGGGTTGTTCCGGGCCATGTGCGCCTGGAGGGCGCCGTGCTCCCCCACGCCCGGATTGAAGGCGACGGGCAGCAGCGTTGCCAGCAGGCCGGCGTCGGTCATGGTCACCAGGTTGGCGGCGCCGGGATGGGCCAGGAGATTCCGGACGGCGTCGGGTTCGGCGGCGAAATGGGCGGGAATGTACACGGGAGTCCTTTCGGGGGTCAGGGGGTCTTGATCCGGGAGCGGACCGCAGCGCCGGCGCAGAGGATGACGGCAAGGGCGCCGATGGCGGTGGTCCACGTCAGTGCCTCGCCGAGCAGGAGTGCGGCCCAGCAGATACTCAGGACGGGCTGGAGCAGCTGGACCTGGCTCACCTGTGCCATGGGGCCGATGGCCAGCCCCCGGTACCAGGCGAAGAAGCCAAGGAACATGCTCACCACGGCAAGGTAGCCGAACGCCGCCCACTGGACTGGAGTGGCCGACGGCGGCTGGTCCTGGACGGATGCCGCGGCCAGGACCAGCATGGCCGGCGCGGCAAGGACCAGTGCCCAGGCAATGGTCTGCCACGAGCCGAGTTCCCTGGCCAGCAGGCCTCCCTCCGCATATCCGACGGCGGCGCACGCCACGGCGCCGAGCAGCAGGAGGTCCGCCCAGTGAAGGTGGCCGATACCGCCCGACTGCAGGAAGGCGAAGGAGATGGCCGCCAGGGAGCCAAGCACCGTGACGGCCCAGAAGGGCGCCGGTGGCCGCTCCCCCGTCCTGAGGACCGCGGCGGTGGCCGTGGCGGCGGGCAGGAGGGCAATCACCACGGCGCTGTGCCCGGCGGGCATGGCGGTAAGTGCATAGGACGTGAGCAGCGGAAAGCCCGCGACGACGCCGCCGGCCACGAGGGCAAGGCGCAGCCAGGCGCGTGGGCGCGGCAGCCGCTGCCGGGTGATCACGAGTGCTGCGGCGGCAAGGACGGCGGCCACCACTGCACGGCCGGAACCGATGAACAACGGCGGCAGGCCGGCGACGGCCACCTTGGTGAAGGGAACGGTGAAGGAGAAGGCCGCGACACCCACCAGGCCCCACCAGATCCCGGAGGACCGCCGGGGCAGTATCACTCGGCCCACCAGCACAGTAGCGCTACTATGTTCTTTCATGAACAACGATAGCAGTTCGCGGATCGTGGCGGCACTCCGGCAGTGGGTTGCGGGAGCGGCGCCGGGAGCCAGGCTGCCCTCCACCCGCTCGCTGGTGGCCGAGTACCAGGCCAGCCCGGTGACAGTCCAGAAAGCCCTCCAGGCGCTGGCCTCGCAGGGACTGATCGAAAGCCGCCCCGGCGTCGGGACGTTTGTCCGTGCCGTCCGCACCGCCCGCCCGTCGGACTACGGCTGGCAGACCGCGGCCCTGCGGTCCCCCTCATCTCCGCTGCCGCCGTCGTCGAACACCATGCGGAACGTCCCCGCCGACGCCATCTGGTTCCACTCCGGCTACCCGGACCGGGAGCTGTTGCCGGAGCGGCTGGTCCGGTCCGCGCTGGCCCGGGCCGCCCGCGGCGACGCGGCCCTGTCCCGGCCACCTGCCGCCGGCATGCCGGAACTGCAGCAGTGGTTCGCCCAGGAGCTCGGCTCCGCAACCCCGGTGGGGACCACGCCCCCGACGCCCAGTGAGGTGATCGTGCTGCCGGGCAGCCAGAGCGGACTCAGTTCCATCTTCCGGGCCCTGGTGGGCGCCGGGCAGCCGCTGCTCATCGAATCGCCGTCGTACTGGGGTGCCATCCTCGCCGCCGCCCAGACCGGGGTGCGGCTGGTCCCTGTGCCCACGGGGCGGGACGGCCCGGACCCTGCCGACGTTGACCGCGCCTTCACGGAGACCGGAGCGCGGGCGTTCTACGTACAGCCCAACTATTCCAACCCCACCGGCGCGCAGTGGGCGGCGGGCCGTGGCGACGAGATCCTTGACGTTGCCCGCAGGCACGGGGCGTTCCTGGTGGAGGACGACTGGGCCCACGACTTCGGCATCACGTCAAACCCCCTTCCGCTGGCCACGCGCGATGATTCCGGCCACGTGGTCTACATCCGGTCCTTGACCAAGAGCGTGTCCACGGCCATCCGAATCGCCGCCGTGATCGTGCGCGGGCCCGCGCGCGAACGCATCCTGGGCCACCGCGCCGCCGAGTCCATGTATGTCAGCGGGTTGCTGCAGGCGGCGGCACTGGACGTGGTAACGCAACCAGGGTGGCAGACCCACCTGCGGAGCCTCCGCCAGCAGCTCCAGTCCCGCCGCGACCTGCTGGCCGCCAGCATCCGGGAACACATCCCGCAGGCCCACATCGACAACCTGCCCAAAGGCGGGCTCAACCTGTGGGTGCGCCTCCCGGACACCACCGACCTTCCCCGGCTGGCGCGTGACTGCGAGGACGCCGGTGTGATCATCGCCGCCGGCACCGAGTGGTTTCCGGCCGAGCCCGCCGGAGCGTTCATCCGCCTCAACTACTCCGGCCCGAATCCGGGCGCCTATCCCGAAGGCGCCCGGATCATCGGCGAGGCCCTGGCCCGGAACAGCGGCTAGGGACCGGCCCCCTGCGCCAACCGGTCAGCGGGGCGCCGGCAGTCGTTCACCGGGCCGCCATTCCCGGTTCACTACCCATTAGTAACTTGAGAGCTCCTGTTGAGACCCCAACCTTAAGAGGCCCCCTCCATGAGCTCCACACCAAACCGGCGCGCCCTGACCCTGGCTGCGTCGTTGATAGTTGCCGCCTGCGCGGCCGCCGGCACTGCCGCAGCGCAGGCCAATGTCCCGGAGCAGGGCAGCAGCCCCGCCGACGGAATCCACCATGAAACCACCACGGAACTGGCCAACGCGTTCGACGCCGTCAGCCGCAACACCGCCTGGCAGCAGACGTCCAAGCTGAAACTGAACTTCCCGACGTACCACACCGAGGGAATCGCCTACAGCCAGGACCACATCTTCCTCTCGGCCGTGCAGATCCTCGAACCCACCGCCAAGTACCCCACTCCGCAGGGCGGGTACGACCGCACGCCCGGCAAGGGCATCGGCCACCTGTTCGTCATGGACAAGGCCGGCAACCTGCAAAAAGACATCACCTTGGGTGAGGGCGACATGTACCACCCCGGTGGCATCGACTTCGACGGGACCAACGTCTGGGTTCCCGTGGCCCAGTACCGGCCGGACAGCAGCGCCATCATCTACAAGGTTGATGCACAGACCCTGGACGTGCACAAGCAGTTCGAGGTCAAGGACCACTTCGGCGGCATTGCCTTGGACAAGCAGACCGGACACCTGGTGGGCAACACCTGGGGTTCCCGGCGGTTTGCCGAGTGGGACCTCCAGGGCAAGGAACTCGCCACCTGGGAGAACCCGAACTATTTCATTGACTACCAGGACTGCCAGTACGTGCCCAATGCGAAGATGCTCTGCGGCGGAGTGACCAACCTCCCCCAGACTCCCTCCGCCGGCGGCACGGCAGCCACCTATGAACTGGGCGGCATGGCAATGATCGACCTCAAGTCCCACGCCGTGACCCGCGAAGTCCCCTTCCAGCAGTGGTCCACCGCAGGGCACGCAGCCACCCGCAACCCGTTCAAAATGACCGCCGACGGCAACCACGTCAGCATGACGGTGGCCCCGGACAACGGCGATGAAGGCAACGGCACCGAGATCCTCACCTACGAGGCCGACGTCACCCCGGCCAAGTAGCAGCAGAGCCCTCCCTGCACCTGCCCCGTCCGGCGGCAGGTGCTCCCCTGAGCAGGAACGATTGGATACCCCATGCCTTATACGGCACCAAGATTCACCAGAAAAAGAGTCGCTGCGGCCACCGGCGCGGCCGTGCTGGCTGCTTCGGCAGTGACGGCCGGCCTGGTCGGCGTCAGCGCCGTCCCGGCCACCGCCGCCGGAACGCAGGACGCCACGGCCACTCCGATCAAGCACGTGGTTGTCCTCTTCCAGGAAAACGTGTCGTTCGACCACTACTTCGCTACCTACCCCAAGGCGGCAAACACCCCGGGCGAGACGCTGCAGGGTTCAGGATCCCCCGCCGCCTCCTTCACCGCTTCCGTGGACACTCCCAAGGACATCAATACCCTGGCCGGCGCCGGCCTGCTGGCGCCGAACAACCCCAACTCCGTCCAACCGGCACGGCTCTCCCCGATGCAGGCCGTCACCTGCGACCAGGACCACGGCTACAAGGCCGAGCAGAACGCCTACAACGGCGGCCTGATGGACAAGTTCGTCCAGTTCACCAGCCGCGACGCCTGCGGCACCAACCAGTACGGCCGGCCCGGCCTGACCATGGACTACTACGATGGGAACACGGTCACGGGCATCTGGAACTACGCCCAGAACTACGCCATGAGCGACAACCATTTCAGCACCGTTTTCGGCCCGTCCACCCCCGGCGCGCTGAACCTGATCTCCGGCCAGACCCACGGCGCCAAGGAATTCACTGCCACCGGCCAGCCCGTTGCCACGCCGGCCACGGGAAGCAGCGCGGTCCGCCAGCCCGATGCCAACGGCGTGGGAACGGTCATCAATGACCCGGACCCGGTCTACGATGACTGCTCCAACAACAGCCACGCCAAGGCCAACAACCTTGCGGGCATGACCGAACGGAACATCGGCGACCTGCTCAACGCCCAGGGCACCTCCTGGGGTTGGTTCCAGGGCGGCTTCGCCCCCACTACCGCTGCTGCCGGCAGCACCCCGGCATCATGCCTTGCCAGCCACACCAACGCCGCCGGCGCCTCCGTGGTTGACTACTCCCCGCACCACCAGCCCTTCCAGTACTACGCGTCCACCGCCAACCCGCACCACCTGGCGCCGGCATCGGACGCGGAGATCGGGCACGACGGCCAGGCCAACCACCAGTACGACCTGACCGACTTCAGCAAGGTGGTGGACAGCGACAACATGCCTGCCGTGTCCTTCCTCAAGGCCTCGGAATTCCAGGACGGCCATGCCGCCTACTCGGATCCGGTCGACGAGCAGAACTTCATCGCCAAAACCGTCAACCAGATCCAGCAGTCCAGGAACTGGGACAACACCGCCGTCGTCCTCGCCTATGACGACTCCGACGGCTGGTACGACCACGCCGCCGCGCAGCCCAAGAACGCCTCTGCCGGCACAGACGACGCCGCATGGTGCCAGAACGCCGCAGCGAACGGCGTCCCCGTGGCCGGCGGCTACGCAGACCGTTGCGGACCCGGCCCCCGCCAGCCGCTGGTGGTCATCTCCCCGTTCGCGAAGAAGAACTTCGTGGACCACACCGAAACCGACCAAGCCTCGATCCTGAAGTTCATCGAGGACAACTGGCACACCGGCCAGATCGGCGACTCCTCCGCCGATGCGACCGCCGGGTCAGTGGAAGCAATGTTCAACTTCCACCACGAACGCAACGACAAGGTCCTGCTCAACGAACAGACCGGTGCCGTCGCCTCCATCACCCACAACGGGCACCCCGCAGGGCAATGACATAACCCTCCCACAGCAGTCACGGCGGGAGCGCTGCCCGGCAGGAGCCGGGCAGCGCTTCTTTCTTTAGTGGCTCAAGATTTGCGCTTAATCCGTTCTCCGCCAGCAGGCGAAGCTACGCTGGCCGTGCCATCCGCATCCAGCACACGCCATTGGGGGACGCATGCCTGCCAACCGAGACTTTCCCTTGCCTTCCCGCGCGTACCGCAGGGACGGGACGCCTGCCGCGTCGGGGCCCTGGCAGGCGATATTGCGCGCGGGGGCCGCGGCCGCCGTCGTCCTCCTGCTGACCGGTTGCTCAACCCAGGCGTCACTGTCCATTGCCGCCGCCCCCGCCAGCGAATCAGCAGCGGCGACTCCTGCCGCGAAAGCGGCCGCAGACAAGGCCGCAGCCGACAAGGCCGCAGCCGATCAGGCGGCCGCGGCGAAAGCTGCGGCAGAGAAGGCTGCTGCTGAAAAAGCTGCAGCGGACAAGGATGCAGCGGACAGGGCTGTCGCGGACAAGGCCGCGGCGGAGGCTGCAGCCCGGCAAGCCGCCGAAACGAAGGCGGCGCAGGATGCGGCCGCTGTAAAGGCGGCAGCGGAAGCGGCCGCCAAGGCCGCTGCGCCTCCCGCACCGGCGGCGCAGCCGGTGCCGGGGACGAATCCGGGCTGCGACCCGAACTACTCAGGGTGCGTGCCAATCGCTTCCGATGTGGACTGCGCCGGTGGCAGCGGCAACGGGCCGGCGTACGTGCGCGGCCCCGTCCAGGTCATTGGCCGTGACATCTACGGCCTGGACGCGGACCACGATGGCGTGGGCTGCGAGCGGTAGGACCGCAGCGGCTCAGGCGGAGACTTTGACCAACTCTTCGCTCTTCTCCCACAGGCCCCGCGCCAGTTCGGCGTCGTAGGCCTGGGCGGAGGCCTTGGCCAGGGCGCGCTTGGCGTAGTAGGCGCCGGAGATCCAGTCCGTTCCTGCGGTGCCGTTGATGAGCCAGAGCATGGTGTCGGCACCCTGGTCCGGGCTGAGCATGAAGCGGTTCAGCAAGGTCGTGTAGGCGTGCCGCCACGGGCTCCCGGACTCCGCTGCGAAGTTGGTGCGGACCACGCCCGGGTGGAATGCCGCCGTCGTGATTCCCTGGTCATGGAAACGGCGGTGCAGTTCGGAAGTGAACAGGATGTTGGCGAGCTTGCCCGTACCGTAGGCGCGGTTGGTGCTGTAGCCGTACTCGGCGTTGAGGTCGAAGAGGTCGAGTTTGCCGAAGTTGTTGGCGGCGCTGGACGTGTTGATCACCTTGGCGTTGCTGGCAGTGAGGGTGTCCATGAGGAGGGTGGTCAGCAGGAACGGTGCCAGGTGGTTGACCTGGAACGTCGATTCGTTGCCGTCCACAGTGAGCGTCCGCTTGCCCATGATCCCGCCGGCGTTGTTTGCCAGGACGTCGATGCGCGGGTACTTTTCCTTGATTTTCGCCGCAAGGTCCCGGACCTGCGACAGCTGGGCGAAATCGGCCAGGTAGTAGTCGGCGCCGATGTCCCCGGCCAGGGCGCGGGTTTTCCCAGCGGAACGCCCCACCACGACCACCTGTTCCCCCGCCTTGGCAAGCGTCCGCGCGGCTGCGGCTCCGATGCCGTCGCTGGCGCCGGTAATCACGATGGTGCGGGGAGCAGTCACGGGGGTGTCCTTTGGTCGGCAGGCGGCGCGCCGGTATGGCACGCCAAGGGGGATAACGACGGCGGGACGGCGAGTGTTCCCGGACAGTAGCCTCCGGTGCCCGCGCGCCTGCGTCCGGAAAGGGCGGGGAGGGCACGCCGGCGCACCGGCACAAAGACGAAATGTCCTACTTATTCACTTTTGGGGTGTCATACGTCATACTTATTGCGGCGGCCACCAGTTTCGTTGGCTGCCCTACCCCATATCGAGGAAGCAACATGCAATCCCTTCTCCTTCCCGCCGCCACAGAGCCGTGGAACGGACACGACACCCAACTGGTCGTGGTCGCCGCCATCGGCATTGCGCTGATCGTATTCCTGATCGTCAAACTCAAGCTCCATCCCTTCCTGTCGCTGGTCCTCGGATCGGCGTTCGTCGGCCTCGCCTCCGGGGTTGAACTGGGGAAGGTCATCAGCAACTTCGAAGACGGCGTGGGGGGCACGCTGAAGGAAGTTGGCCTGCTGATCGCGCTCGGCGCCATGCTGGGCAAACTGTTGGCAGATTCCGGCGGCGCCAACCGCGTCGTGGACACCCTGCTCGGCAAGGTCTCCCCGAAGGTCCTCCCCTGGGCCATGGCCCTGGTCGCCGTCATCATCGGTTTGCCGATGTTCTTCGAGATCGGCCTCGTGCTGCTGCTGCCCGTCATCGTCCTGGTGGCCCAGCGGTCGGGCCGGAAGCTGATGCGCGTAGCCATCCCGGCCCTCGCCGGCCTCTCCGTCCTGCACGGCCTGGTCCCGCCGCACCCCGGTCCCCTCGTAGCCATCTCCAGCCTGAACGCCCCGTTGGGCATCACCCTGGCACTCGGGCTCCTGATCGCCATTCCCACGGTCATCATCTGCGGCCCGCTGTTCGCCATCTACGCTGCGCGCTGGGTCCCCGTGGATGCCCCGAAGGTAGCCGGCGGTATCGATACCGAACACACCCAGGCCGATCCTGACGCCAAGCGCCAGCCCACGTTCCTCATCACCCTGCTGACTATCGTCTTCCCTGTGGTGCTGATGCTCCTCAAGGCCGTGGTGGACATCGTCGACCCCAACGCCAAGAACCCGAGCGCTGCACGCGTCTTCTTTGACTTCATCGGTGAACCGCTGGTTGCCATGACCCTGGCGGTCCTGCTGGCCCTGGTGACGTTCGGCTACGCGGTCGGCTTCACCGGCACCAAAATCGGCGCCAAGATCGGCGCCTCCGTTGGGCCCATCGCAGCCGTGATCCTGATCGTGGGCGCAGGCGGCGGCTTCAAGCAGACCCTCATCGGGGCCGGAGTGGGCGATGCGGTTGCCAAATGGGCCACCGGAGCCAATATCTCCGTCCTGGTCCTGGGCTTCCTCATCGCGGTCGCCATCCGGCTCGCAACCGGGTCAGCCACCGTGGCAACCGTGACGGCGGCGGGCATCGTGGCGCCGCTGGCGGCCAGCCTCTCCCCCGGGCATGCAGGCCTGCTCGTCCTCGCTGTGGGCGCCGGTTCCCTGTTCCTCTCCCACGTGAACGATGCTGGTTTCTGGCTGGTCAAGGAACTCTTCGGCCTGACTGTTGGCCAGACCTTCAAGACCTGGTCCGTCATGGAAACCCTCATCTCCGTGGTCGGATTCGCCCTGGTCATGATCCTGTCCCTGGTGATCCCTTGATGGATGCCGCACAGACCCCCGAGTCCGTCCAGCAGCCGGTCCTGGTCGTCATGGGCGTGTCGGGCTCCGGTAAGTCCACGGTGGCAGGAATCCTGGCCGGCCAGCTCGGCTGGGACCTGGAGGAAGGCGACGACCTGCACCCGGCCGAAAACGTGGAAAAGATGGCGTCCGGCATTCCCTTGACCGACGAGGACCGTTGGCCGTGGCTGGACACGATTGCCTCGTGGATCATCGAACACACCATGGCAGGGATCCCCGGGATCATTACCTGCTCGGCGCTGAAGAAGACCTACCGGGACCGGCTTCGCGAGAAGAACGTCGTCTTCGTGCACCTGTCAGGTTCCAAGGAACAGATCGGCCGCCGGCTGACGGCGCGGATGGACCACTACATGCCCCCGTCCCTGCTTGATTCGCAGATCGCCACCCTCGAACCGCCGGGACCGGATGAGAACACCATCGTGGTGGACGTGGGGCGGACCCCCGCGGAGGAGGCCGCAGAGGTGGTCAGGCGGCTGGGGCTCTCCCCGGCTTCCGGTTCATCCGCACTGGGGCACCCCCACCCGGGTACGTCCTCCGTCGCAGGCCAGCCAGAGGACCCTGCCGGCGCATAGGCTTCTCCGCCCGGCAGGCTGTAACGCCACCGTGCCCGGCTGGGGCAAACGCTCCAGCCGGGCACGGAACCTGTTTCATTAATTGACGACGTGCACCTCGCCCACCATGCCCATGTAGTCATGGAGCGCGCAGATGTACTTGAAGGTTCCGGTTGCCTTAAACGTCACTTCGAATGACCCCTGTGGGGGAATAATTCCCGAGCTGAGGTCGCCGCCCGAGAAATGCCACGGGTCGCCGGACGGAGCGAAAATATTCGCCGGTTCGTTGCCGAAGGTCACGGTGTGTGGAGCACCCATACCGTTATTGACGAAGTTCACCTTTTCACCAACATGTACCGTCACGCTTGGCTGCACGAAGCGCATGACCATCGCCACGCCGTCGTCACCGCCCGCCATGACCTGATGGTTGCTGGCTTGTTCGGCCAGCGAGGCGTCGAGTTGCTGCCCATCGCGGATGATGGACCGCGCCTCGTCCCGTGCCTGCCTGTTGTAGTCACCCTGGTTGTAGGGATAATCCGTGCCCTGCTCGCGCACATGGACGGTTCCCTTCATCATCTTGCCGTGCACCAGGCAGTAGTAGGTGAAATCGCCCTCATGCGGGAACGTCAGGCTGTAGCTCCGAACACTTTTGAAGCCCGGCACGTCCACGTTGGCCATGATGCCCGAGTTGAAGTAATTCTTCCCGTCGTAGGAAGTTTCACCGACCGGTCCCAACTCATTGGGATCGAACGGATTGAAATCCTGCAGCGGCTGACCCGACGCCAGGAAGGTCACCGTATGGATCTCCGCGGAGTTTGCGTGCCACATAATGGTGTCCCGCTCATTGATGAAGATTTCCGAGGGAAGGAATGCCATCCCCTGGATCTCCTGGTCGTGGGATTCAGAACCCACCTGCACGTGCCAGGTCCGGTGCCCCCAGTCACCGGCCGCGGCCGGGCCGGCAAGCCCCAGTGAAGCGAGCAGTGCAACAGCGAATGCAACGATAAACGACAGTTTGTTGAATCTTCGAGTTATTCCCCGAGTGTGCTTCATAGCGATGCTTTCTCGAACTGCCATCGGCCAGAGGCGATAAGCAGCTGCAGCCAGTCCAACGCAGTGGACAACTGGCCAGACGGGCCGCTGTTTTCGGAGTGAAGGTGCCGGCTGCCGATGCCGGGGAGCGCGGGCAGCTGGTGCCGGCCGACTTACGTGCCGGACATGCACCACCCCATCTGGTGCCGCGTCATTGGAGATTTCCAAACGCCGCCGTGGGCGTGGGATTGGCACGCTGCGTACGTACGCACATTACAGAATGCTCCTTCAACCGTCCTTTGTCGAGGAGGAAATATTTCCCAGATCCTGGCCGTCGCGCAAAAGAAAAGCAGGGCCCGCCGTTGAACGGCAAGCCCTGCTTGGAAACCTAACGGTCCCGGATCCCTAGGAAATTAGAGAGCCTGGATGTTGGTGGCCTGGGGACCCTTGGGGCCCTGCTCGGTGTCGAAGGAAACCTTCTGGTTCTCTTCGAGGGAGCGGAAGCCGGAGGAGTTGATCGCGGAGTAGTGCGCGAAAACGTCCTGCGAGGAGTCGTCCGGGGAGATGAAGCCGAAGCCCTTTTCAGCGTTAAACCATTTGACGGTACCAGTAGCCATTATTTTGTCCTTCGTGAAGGTGGAGGGAACGTCCCGACTTTCGGGCCCTCCGGCGTGGGGTGTTCAAAAACCGCTACTTCAGAAGAACACGGACTTTCGACCGCGCGTACTGCCTGAACTACCAACTGCATAAACACAACAACAGGTCCTACACTACAGGAGATTTGACGCTCGCCTAATTGCATGCCTGCCGGGCCCGGCTCACGCCTCCGTCGCGCCCTGCAGCGCAGGGCTGTAACGGGTGTACCCGGGCCGGAGCCGCACCGATCGCGGGCCCACCATGGCGATGTCTTCCCACAGCACCAGGAATGACCCGCGGTGACGCCAGCGGAGGATCTGGGCCACCAGCCGGGGCCGCATGAGGCCGTTCCGGTCGTAGCCCATGAAGGAGGCCGTGCTGTGCGGGCCGATGACCAGCCCAAGCAGGCGCGGCTCCGCCATCAGCTGGTGCGGGGTGCCGTCCAGGACGAACCGGACGTCTGCCACCCGGCCCAGCCTCCCGCCGTCGGCGTCCAGGACGGGGGTGCCCAGCAGGTCACCGAGGATCATGGCGGCCTCCCGGAATGCGCGCAATGATCTTGTCCCGGACCCACCGCTCCACCCAGCTCGCATCCAGCGGCTCCCCGCTGATGCCAAGCCGCAGCACCACGCCCACCTCCGCTATGTCTTTCCACGGGATGCGGATCAGCCGGGACGACGGCGGCCTGCCGCCGAAAATGCGTGTACCCAGAACCGGCCCGGTCAGCAGCGACTTAAGGACAGGCGCGGCCGTCCCGGGCTCGATGGCCTCATCCACCGCTGGGCCGCTCAGTTCAAGGTCGTCGACGGTGGTGACCGGAACGCCGTTGTGGTCCAGAACCTGCCGGTCCAGCAGGTGCAGCTGGGCGTCCAGGACGCGCCCGGCCACTTTCGGGGCGGGAGGCAGCGGGTCGTGCGACGATGTCATGAGCCGGCTCCTGTCACGATCATGAGGGGGATGGCGGCGATGGAGGCCACCAGGATGATCACCAGGTAGACCATGCCCAGCCCGTTGACCACCCGCCCGTTCACGTGCTCGCGCATGTACTGGGGGTCGTTGGCCACAATGAGGATGGGCAGGTAGGTAAGGGGCAGCGCGATCGCGGAAAACACCACCGAGTACTCGGTCACCAGGACCGGATCCACGCCGGTAGCCAGAACCGCGATGCCCACCAGCAGGCACACGATCATGGACAGGTGGAAGCGGGCGGCCTCGGCTGGACGGCGGAACTTGCCCCAGGACCAGCCGAAGAACTGGGCCAGGGTGTAGCCGCTGGAGAGGGTGGTTTCCAGGGCTGCGCCGAAAGTCGCCGCCACGATCCCCACCAGGACCAGCGCCAGGCCGACCTTCCCCGCGCCCTCGGCCACAGGCAGGATCACCTGGGACAGCGACGTCACCGAAATGCCGGCGGGCAGCAGGACGACGGCGGCGCACGCGGCGATGGAGACGGACAGCAGGCCACCCAGCGGGAATCCGATGAGGACGTTGATCCTCTCCTGGAGCAGGTCCTTCACCGTCCACCCCTCCTCCACAGCGCCGGAGGAGAAGAAGAAGACCTCATACGGGGTCATGGCCGCGCCGAACAGGGCGATGGCGTAGTAGCTGTAGGTCCACACCGTTTCCTGCGCCGGCACGGCGGGCGACAGCTGCCCTGCCAGCGAGCCCCAGTCCGGCTTCAGCAGGAACAGTGCCACGGCAAAGATGACCAAGGTCAGCCCCAGCAGGCCCGTGACGTTCTCCATGACGGTGAACCGGACGCGCCAGACCACCAGCCACACGGCCAGCGCCGCCACAGGAATCCACAGCAGGTAGTACACGCTGCTGGCCAGCTGCAGGGCCAGGGCTACGCCGCCGATCTCCGCGGTCACGGTCATCAGGTTGATCAGGAAGGACGCCGCCAAGTTGGCCAGCCCGGCCCGCGCGCCCAGCCGTTCGCGGATCACTTCAAAGGTGGCCCGGCCGGAGGCCGCAGCCACCCGGCCGGACATGTTGGCGAACAGGCAGATCCCTACGACGCCGACGGCCACCACCCACACCAGGGACAGGCCAAATCGGGATCCGACGACGGCGTTGGTCACCAGGTCCCCGATGTCCACAAAGCCGCCGATGGCGGTGAGGACCCCGAGTGCGACGCCGAGGAGCCGCTTCACGGTTCAGCCTTCATGGTGACCCCACCTTGCCTTCGAGTTGCTTGAGGGCGTCCTGCGCGCCGGCGAGCGCCTTGTCCCCGTCGGACACGGAGGGGGTGCCGCCGTCGCCCGCTGCCAAAGCCGCGCGCGCCGTGGCAAAGCCCGCGGCGCACTGGTCCAGTACGTCCAGTGCCTGCTTCTGGGTTTCGCGGTCCTCCGCGGTGGCCGGGGAGAGCTTCAGGACGGTGCTTCGGCTGGACTGGAGTTCCTTGAGCTCGTCATCGAGCGTGGTGGAGGTGGCGGCACGGGCCAGCTTGCCGTCCATGTCCTGGCGGAGCGCGATCCGGGCGGTGGCGACGGCAGAGGAACTGTCCTTGACGGCTGTGGACACCGACTGGCTGGTGCCGCCGCTGCAGCCGGTGAGGAGGGCCACCGCCAGGACGGCGGGCGTGGCAAGGGCCAGGGAACCCAGGTATGTCCGGCCCGGCCGCGTGTTGCGTCCTGCCGGCCCCGGAGCTGGAGTTGCCAGCACCGTTGCCTCCAACCTTCCGGGAAATCCCGGGTCCTCGGAATCCGCCCTTTTCGCGAGGCAGCCGCAATTAGTTGCCTATGGTCAGGTATAGCACCGGCCGGGGAAGTTTGACCTGCTCAAAGCGGGATTTGTTCCCGGGAAGTGGCCTCCGGCAACGGCCCCTCGACCCCACCGCCAAACGGGCATATCCTGCATCCAGATCCTGCGGACAAACCCTGCCAACGGGAGGCAAAGCCATGGAGATGCCCAAGGCGACCGAGGAAGAAAAAGAGCGGTTCCGCCGCGTGGTCCCCGACCACCCCGGGGTGGTGGTCAAACCCATGTTCGGCAACCTGGGAGCGTTCGTCAACGGCAACATGTTCGCCGGGCTGTTCGGGTCCACCATTGGCGTGAAGCTCTCCCGCGAGGACAAGGAACTGCTGGAGTCCTCCGAACGCACCATGCCGTTTGGACCCGCGGAGAGGCCCATGGGCGGGTACACCGGCCTGCCCGAGGTGTGGAATGAAGAGGGCGACGGCGACGACACCCGGGCGCGGGCATGGGCCGAGAAGGCTCTGGCGTACGTCGGCTCCCTGCCGGCCAAGGAGCCCAAGGCGCCGAAGGCACGGGCACCCCGGACAGCCGGCTGACCGTGTCCGCCCCCGCTGCCTCCCGCGAGGCGACCCACACCGTGGTGGTGGGCGCCGGCCAGGCGGGCCTGGCCACCAGCTACTGGCTGGCGCAGCGCGGCGTCGAGCACGTGGTCCTCGAACGGAGGGACGCCCTGGGCGGGGCCTGGCAGGACCGGTGGGACTCCTTCTACCTGAACACCCCCAATTTCTCGGTCACGGCGCCTGGAAAGTCCTACGACGGGACCGAACCGGACGGCTTCATTTCCCGGGATGCCACCATCGATTTCTTCCGCCGCTACGCGCAGCACATCAACGCCCCGGTGCAGCTGCGCACGGAAGTCACCAGGATTTCGCCCACGGATACCGGCTTCACCGTGGAGACGGGCCAAGGCAGCTGGTCCGCCCGCAACGTTGTCCTGGCCAGCGGTGCGTTCCAGCGCCCGCGCATGCCGGCCGCCGTCGGCATCTCCCCCGCCGTCCTCCAAATGCACAGCCATGAGTACCGCAACCCCGCCCAACTGCCGGACGGGGCGGTGCTGGTGGTGGGGACGGGGCAGTCCGGTGGCCAGATCACCGAGGATCTGCTCGACGCCGGGCGGACCGTGCACCTGTCAGTTTCCTCGTGTCCCGAGGCGCCCCGGCGGTACCGCGGCCAGGACATTTTCCGCTGGATCATGGCGGTGAACATCCACGGACCGGAGTACGGAATCAACGCGCTCCAGGTGCATGGACTGCCTTCCCCGGCCGGGCGGTTCATGTGCAACCCGCTCCTGTCCGGCAACGGGGGCGGCCACAGCGTGCACCTGCGGGGATTGGGGCGCCGCGGAGTCAGGCTGCACGGCCGCTTTGAGGGAGTGGACGCGGGCGCGCTGGTGTTCACCGACGACCTCCCCCAGCGCCTGGCCCTGGTGGAAGCCGGGTTCCGGCAGCGGCTCGGGATGCTGTCCGACGCTTACATCAGGGCGGCCGGGCTGGACGCGCCGGAGGCCGACGTCCCGGAGGAGGACCCCTGGCTGCCTGCGGACACCGGCGCCCGCCTGGACCTGGCTGCGGAAGGGATCACCTCCGTCATTTGGTGCACCGGCTATGGCCTGGACTTCGCCATGCTGGACCTTCCCCTCCTGGATGAGTGGGGCTACCCCCGCCACGCCAAGGGCGTCACTGAGCACCCGGGCGTCTACGCCGTCGGACTCCCCTGGCTGACGCGGCACATCTCCGCCACCCTGGTGGGCGTGGGTCCGGACGCCGAGCACGTATCCGAACATCTGGCGGCGCGCGGCTGACGCGCCGCCCCTGGAGGTCTTTGCCGTGGAACCGTACCGCGTGATCCTGCTGCCCGGCAGCGTGCTGCCCGCCGGTCCCGCCTATGGCGCGCTGCTGGGAGCCCTGGGGGAAAGCGCTGATGCCCTGGCCAAGGACCTGGAGCTCTACCAGGATGACGCGCCACCGCCTGGTTGGAGCCTGGACACCGAAGGGGACGGCATGCTCCGCGAGGCCGACGCCCGCGGCTGGGACAGCTTCCACCTGCTGGGCTATTCCGGCGGCGGCGCAGCGGCCCTGGCGCTCACTGCCCGGCACCCGGAACGCCTGCTGAGCGTGGCCCTGCTGGAGCCGGCCTGGGCCGGCACCTGGGACTGGAGCCCGGAGCACACGCGGCTGTGGCACCGGTACGGGGAACTGGCTGCCCTGCCGCCGGAGGAGTTCATGGCGTCCTTCATGCGGCTGCAGGTGAAGCCCGACGCCGTCCTGCCGCCTCCGCCGCCCGGCCCGCCACCGCCGTGGATGGCCAAGAGGCCGGGCGGCATCAGCGCCTTCCTGCACGCGTTCGAAACGTATGACCTGGACCGCGGCCGTCTGGCTGCCTTCGACAAGCCGGTGCTCTTCGTACTGGGCGGCATGAGCAGCCCGGATGAGCAGGGGGACAACGCCGGCCGCCTGTCCCGCGTCTTCGCCGATTACCGGCTGGAGGTGTTTCCCGGGCGGCACCACTTCGATCCCCCGCACCGTGCGGAACCCGGGCGGGTCGCCGCGCTGCTGCGGGCGCACTGGGACCGGGCGGAGGCGCAGGTGGAACGCCGCACCGGTGCGCCCTGAGCCAGCCTAAGCTGGGTGCCATGGACACAGCCACGGATGCCCCGGATTCCCTGGGCTCCCGCGCCGGCGAGGCAGTACGGACGCTGACGCCCGGCTACTTCGCCCTCACGATGGCCAGCGGGATCATCTCCGTGGGCCTCGAACTCGAGGGCTTCCACGCGCTTTCCGTGGCGCTCCTGGTGGTCTGCGCGCTCTCCTACGTCCTGATCCTCGCCCTCAGCCTGCTCCGCCTGGCAAAGTTCGCCGCCGACATGCGTACTGACTTCATGGATCCCGGGCGGGCCTTCGGATTCTTCACCTTCATCGCCGGAACAAACGTACTGGGGGCGCGGCTTGGCATGGCGGGATGGCAGGGCACGACGGCGGTCCTGCTTGCCGTCGCCGTGCTGGCCTGGGTGGTGCTCGGCTACGTCGTGCCCTGGACTGCGGTGCTTGGCCGGTCAGAGCGGCCCGTGGTCAAGGATGCGAACGGTTCCTGGTTTATCTGGTGCGTGGCCAGCCAGTCCGTGGCGGTTGCCGCAGCGTCGATCGAGCCTCTTGCCGGGCCGGACTGGCGGGCCGCCCTGGCGCTCGTCGCCGTCGTCGCCTGGTCCGTGGGACTGATCCTCTACGCGGCCGTGGGGATCTTTGTCTCGCTGCGGCTCATGACCTACCCCATCCGGCCGGAGGACCTGCGCCCGCAGTACTTCGTGGCCATGGGCGCCATGGCCATCAGCGTCCTGGCAGGCGCCCGGATCGTGGAGATGGCGGGCGCACCCATGGTGGACGCAACGCGGGGGCTGGTGGCCGGGGCTTCGGTGGTGTTCTGGTCGTTTGCCTCCTGGCTTTTCCCCGTGCTCCTTGCGGCGGGGTGGTGGCGCCATATGGTCCACCGGGTGCCGTTGTCCTACGAGCCGGGCCTGTGGAGCGTCATCTTCCCCCTGGGCATGTATGCCGTGGCCGGGATCTACCTTGGCCGCGCGGACCAGCTGCCCCTGGTGGCGGCGATCGGCCGCGCCGAATTGTGGCTGGCAGTTGCGGCCTTCCTGGCCACCCTCGCCGCCATGCTCTGGCACCTGTGGGCCACGCTGCTTGCGCCGGTTGTCCGCGGGGCCGGCCGTTAACCTGCCCGCGTTCCCGGGCCGTGGGCCTTCTGCCGTCCGTCGCGGTGGGCGAGGTAGGCGTAGACCATGAGGGCGAGCCCAGCGAGGATCATCACCGCGGGGAAGGCAACGTCCACCGGGATGAGCAGCGCCGTCGCCTGGAGGATGAAGATCAGGCCCATGACGGCGAGGATGCCGGCCGGGATCAGCGGCCATCTCATCCGGTCGGCGTGGCCGCCGGCCTCGTCCGCGGTGTGGACCGGGACCACTGACAGCACCCCGAAAGTGGCGGCCAGGCCCAGGAAGAGGATGGCGGCGGTGGGCGTGCCCTGCAGTTGCGGCGGGAGGGCCACGATGAGCGCCAGCGTTAACATGACGCCGGAAGGGATCAGGGCCCACCAGTTGCTGCGTTCGCGCACGTAGACGGCCGCGAATCCGGCTGCCATGGAAAGGAACAGGAAAGCAGCGCCCCAGGCACCCCCTGTGAGCTGGGTGGCGGTGACTACTGCTGCCAGGCCAAGGAACACGGACCCGGGGATGGCCGCCCACCAGTTTTCCCGGCGGCGGACGAACAGGGACAGGAACAGAACCCCCACGGCTGCGAAGATCAGCGGTGCCGTGAATGCGGCGGTGTCCATGACGCCCAGCCGGTCAAGGAGCAACAGCACGCCCAGGGCAATGAGGATCACGCCCGCAATGACGCTTGTGTTTGCAGATTTCACCGTGTGCCTCCCGGTTCCGGCAGGCGGCCGTGCACCGCGCTGCCTATTTCAGGCTAGGGCGGCTCCAAAGCCCACAACAGGGCACTAAGCCCCCGTCCGCCGTGATCGGTAGCGGGAGTCCCGGCGATGACGGGACCTTCAGCCCTATAGCCGCCTGGGGATGCTTGGCATTCTGGTGGGGGCAGCATCCGGGTCCCCACTGTGCGGGGCCGGAGCGGCCCGAACCCCCAGTGACTTTCCGCCGGAGGCATCCACGGGATGCCCGCCGGTGCGCAGCCGCATCCGGCCGGCTGGATTTTGAAAGGACCGGCATGTCCGCTGACATCCTCACGTTCCGTCCCGCCCGATTGCGGCAGGCGGAAGCTGCCCGCCGGCGCGCGATGCTCCTCCACCCTTCCAATTTCATCGCCGGGCCAGCTCCTGGCGGTGACGCCGGGAAGGAAGCTGAAGAGCTCGCCGTGCGGTTCGATTCGCTCTATCAGCGCTTCCTGGACCACGGACTGCCGCCGAACCAGGCCCGGACAGAGGTGGCGCGGACGGCAGCACGGGACATTTGGGACGGTTTTGCCTCCCGGTTGCGCGGCCACCGGGCAGCCGGCCAGCAGCTCGACGCCAATGTCCTGGCCGTTGCCCTTGCGTCAATCCAGTGCATGAACATCGCCCTGCCACGGCGCCCGGACGACCTTGACCACGCCGTCCGCACCGTCAGTACCGCCCGGCGCCGCCTCCAGTACAACGGCGGCCTGCTGGCGCGCCTGCATCCGCACCGAAACCCGGCGTTCCATGATGCCGTGGCCACGCTCCAGGCGCTGGAGGTATTCCTCACACCGCAAAAGAAAGCCGCCTGAGACGGGACGGGTGGTCAGGACCATGGCAACCGAGGACGAATACAGGGCAGTGTACGGCGGCGGCTTCCCGGCGGCAGGCCTGGGCGCCGCGGCCGGGCTGGGCGACGGCGGGTGCAATGCCATTTCCAGGGACAACGGCGGGCTGGTGGGCCGCTGGAGTTCATGGGAAACTGCCAGCGTGGCACTGAACCGGCTCCAGGAGCTCGGCGGGCGGTATGAGTACCGCCTGGAGGAGTCCCATCAATGGGTGACCGGTCCGGAACACAACACCATCTGCGCTGTCTGCAGCATCCCCCGGGAGGCTCCGGTACCCACCCTTACAGCGCTGGGAATGGAGTGGCCGCAAGTGCTGGATGAATAAATGTGGTTCCTTCCGGAGGGGCGGCTGCGGGGAGAGGGCAGCCGGGGAGGGCATCGAACCGATGAGAGCGTCTTAATGAACACACCTGCAGAACCCCCTGGAGAGGCTGCGTTCCCCGTCATGCCCGTCCGGGTGTTCATCCTCAATGACCACGAGATGGTCCGCCGAGGCCTGGCCGACCTGCTCGAGCACGCCGGATTCGATGTTGTTGGCGAAAGCGGATCGGCTGCGGAGGCGGCCCGCCTGATCCACATCCTGCAGCCGGACATCGTTGTGCTCGATGACAGGCTGCCGGATGGGACGGGCATCGAGGTGTGCCGTGACCTGCGCGCAACCGCCCCGGACGTGAAGTGCCTGATCCTTACCGGCTGGGACGAACAGCACGCGGTGCGCGCAGCGGTTCTCGCGGGCGCGTCAGGGTATGTGCTCAAGCGGATCGGAGACCATGATTCTTTGATCAACTGCCTCCGCATCACCGCCGCCGGCATACCGGCCATGGGTCCGGGGGTAAGGGAACGGGTGGCCGAAAGCCTCCATGCCACCGCTTCCGCGCCCTGGCTCAAAGCCATGACACGGACGGAGCGGAGCGTGCTCGCCCTCATGGCGCGCGGGCTGACCAACCACCAAATCGGGGAGGAGATGGTCATGACCGAGGCTGCCGTCGCCGCCAGCGTCTCCTCCGTGCTCCAGAAGCTCGGCTTCCGTCGGCGGGCCCACCTGATACCCGCGCCCATCCCCCGGGCGTGGGAACTGCTGCACTGACCAAGCCGCCGGTCAGCCGGCAGCGGGCGCCCTCCAGGTCACGCTGGTGCCTTTGCCGGGGACGCTGTCGATGATGCATTGACCGCCCAGGCGGGCGGCCCGGTTCCTCATGTTGGTCAGCCCGCTGACCCGCTGGGGATCCTTGAACCCGCGCCCGGTGTCGCGGACCGTGAGGACCACGTCGCCATCCTGGACGGCGAGCAGGATGGCGATGTCCTCCGATCCCGAATGCCGGACGGCGTTGCTGACGCTTTCGTGGAGTACCGGGAGCAACTGTGCGGCGACATCGTCGTCCACCGCATCGTCCACCGGCCCGGAAAACTGGATCCTGGGGAGGAATCCGGACGCGTTGGCGGCTTCCTGGACGGCGCGCAGCACCTGCCCGCTGAGCAGTTCCCTATCAGGCTCACGGGCCTGCAGGGAGTAGATGGTGTCCCGGAGCTGGTGGATGCAGTCGTCGAGTTCCGCGGTGATCCCGGCGATGCGCCGCTCGTGGGCCTGCGGATCCGCGGTGTAGCGGCGCAGCCCCTGGATGCTCAGCCCGGCAGCGAAGAGCCGCTGGATCACCAGGTCGTGCAGGTCCGCCGCGATCCGTTCCCGGTCGATGAACAGGGCGTGCTCCTCGCGCAGCTGGTTCGCCTTGAGCAGGTCCAGGGTCAGCCCGATCCGGGAGGCAAACACTGCGCTTTGTTCAGCATCGACGTCCGTATAGCGGGCGCCGCCAACGGCCCGGGCCAGGACCAGGACGCTGTCGCGGTGGCCGTCACTGTTGCTGCCCAGGGCGGCCACCAGGACCGGGCCCAGCTTCTCGGCCGACGTCGGATCGAACACCAGGAGCGGGTCGGCCAGGACCTTGGACTCCCCCGTCTCCAGCACTTCGGACAGGATGGCGGCGGCGGGCAGTTCCTGGCCGCCGGGCATCGACTGGGCACCCACCGAGGTCCGGCACCTGATGGTTCCGTCCTTCCCCACCGAGGCGATCAGGGACAGGACCGAGGAAGATGCGTTGAGGGCGCGTTCTGCGATCATGTCCAGGTTCTCGGTGTCCGAGCGCGGCTGGTCCTTCAGCCGGTCGCTGACTTCCATGCCCGCTTCCAGCCAGCGCTGGCGGCGCCTGCTGTCATCAAAAAGCTTTGCGTTCTGGATGGCCACACCGGCCGCGGCCGCCAGGGCAACTGCCAGGTCCTCGTCCTCACCCGTGAAATCCTGGCCACCGATCTTTTCCGTCAGGTAAAGGTTCCCGAAGACCTCGTTACGGACCCGGACCGGGACGCCCAGGAAGGTGCTCATGGGCGGGTGGTTGGGGGGAAACCCCACCGCGATGGGGTGTTCGCCCAGATCGTGGAGCCGCAAAGGCTTGGGTTCGCGGATCAGCTGGCCCAGCACGCCGTGGCCGGTGGGCAGGTCTCCGATCACCCTGGCGCCTTCTTCATCGATGCCCACAGTGATGAAGTGGCTCAGCTGCTGGTCGTCACCGATGACGCCCAGGGCCCCGTAGCGCGCCCCGACAAGTTCGCACGCAGACTGCACCAACCGGTCCAGAACTGCCTCCAAGCTCAGGTCCTCCGTCATGGAGACGACTGCGCCGAGCAGCCCCTCTACGTGTTCCTGTGCCCGGACAAGATCATCTGCCCGCTCTACGAACTCCCGCAGGAGTTCCCGGGTCCGTCGCCTAATAGGTTCACGCCACATGTAAAAACGCTCCGATATCGAACGCATCCACGGCGGGCTGCCTCACCCCGGATCCGATATTTGAAAGCCCCCAGCGTCCCGTTCACCACTCTAACAACCCGTGGCGCCGCGCGCCCTAAAGGTTACGGCCGGCCCCGGGCCGCCGTGCCCTGCCTCCCCTCAGGACGCGTCCCCGGGCGGCAGGAATCGGGAGCGGGGGTACCTTGACGGGGATGCTGAACCGGAACGCCCGCCGGGCAATGTGGTGCGTATCCCTCCGGCGCCGGACGGGCGGCGGCGGGGCGGGCAGCTGCTGGGCGTCGCGTGCGAAGAACCATTGCTTGGCCACCTCCACCAGCACCAGGTACACCACCACCATGCCCATGAGGGCCAGGAAGAACGGCACCGGCAAGGGGTCGAAGCCCAGCACTGCGGCCACGGGTGACAGCGGCAGGAAGATGCCGAGGGCCACCACTCCCAGCGAGGCGGCGATCAGGCCTGCTGAGGGCCGGCTCCGCAGAAAGGGGACCCGCCGGGTGCGGATGGCGAAAATGATCAGCGTCTGGGTGGCGATGGATTCGATGAACCAGCCGGCCCGGAACTCCCCCGGCGCTGCGGTAAACACAAACAGCATCAGCGCGAACGTCGCGAAGTCGAACAGCGAACTGATCGGCCCGAAGAGCAGCATGAACCGCCGGATAAAGGCAATGTCCCAGTGCGACGGCGCCCGCAACTGCTCCTTGTCCACCCGGTCCCCCGGAATGGCCAGCTGCCCCGAGTCGTACAGCAGGTTGTTCAGCAGGATCTGGCCCGGCAGCATGGGCAGGAAACTCAGCACCACCGAGGCCACTGCCGCGCTGAACATATTGCCGAAATTGCTGGAGGTGCCCATCAGTACGTACTTGATGGTGTTGGCGAAGATCCGACGGCCCTCCATCACGCCCTCTGCCAGCACGCCCAGGTCTTTGTCCAGGAGGACGACGTCGGCCGCGTCCTTGGCAACGTCAGTGGCGGTATCGACGGAGATGCCGATGTCCGCCTTGTGGAGTGCCAGCGCGTCATTGACGCCGTCACCCATGAAGCCCACGGATCCGCCGCTGAGGCGCAGCAGGGCGATAATGCGTGCTTTTTGTTCGGGCGAGACCCGCGCGAAGATCGTTGCCGTTCGGGCGGCGGCGGCGAGGTCGGCGTCGGACATGGCTTCAACCTGGGCACCGGTGAGGGTGCCGCCTGAGATCACGTCCAGGTCCGTACAGACCTTCTCCGCCACCTTGGCGTTGTCCCCGGTGGCGATCTTCACCGAGATGCCCAGTGCCTCCAGGAGGTCCAGGGACTGGCGGGCACTGGCTTTGGGGCGGTCCAGGAAGACGAGGAAACCGGCCAGGGTCAGGTTGCGCTCGTCCGCCGGCGTCAGCCTGTCCAGCCCCGGGACCGGGCGGGTGGCCACGGCAACCACTCGGGAGCCGGCGTCGAACTGTTCGTCCAGCAGTGCCTGCACGGCGGGCGGGGTGGATCCGCAGAGGGCCAGGATGTCCTCCGGGGCGCCCTTGGTGATCAGCTGCGCGGGGCCCCCGTTCTCCCGGACCAGCACTGTGGTGCGGCGGCGCTGGTGGTCGAAGCCGATCAGGTCTACCCGCTCGAAGCGCCCCGGGTCGAAACCGGACGCCCCGGGGCTGTCCCAGAGGGCGGCGTCCAGCGGGTTCTGCCCGGCCGGGGAATTCTTGGCCTCCGCATAATCGGTCTCGGTGGCCAGCAGGCCCAGGGTGAGCAGGCCGTCGTCTGCCGTTTCCGGGGCGGCTGGCAGCGCACCGGTGAAGCTGATCCTGCCCTCCGTCAGGGTGCCGGTCTTGTCCGTGACCAGGATGTCCATGTCCCCCAGGTCCTCGATGCATACCAGGCGTTTGACCAGCACCTTGCGCTTGGCCAGCTGCCGGGTGCCGGTGGCCAGGGATGTGCTGACCACGGCAGGGAGCAACTGCGGGGTGATGCCGACCGCGATGGCCAGCGAGAACAGCAGCGATTCCAGGAGGGGCCGCTGCAGCAGCAGGTTGGCCACGAAGATCACCGAGGTGAGCACCATCGCTACCTGCAACAGCAGGAAGGAGAACCGCTTGAGTCCCAGCTGGAATTCGGTCTGCGGCTGCCTCTCGCCCAGCCCGAGGGCGATGCGCCCGAATTCGGCCCGGCCGCCGGTGGCCACCACCACCCCGGTGCAGCCGCCGGACTGGACCACCGTGCCCATGAACACGCAGGAAGTGAGGTCCCCCAGTGCTGAACCGGGTGCTACGGGGGAAGCTTCCTTGGCCGCAGGCTGGGACTCCCCGGTGAGGATGCTTTCATCGCAGAGAAGGTTGTTGGTGGTCAGGAGCCGGATATCCGCGGGGATGATGGCACCCAGGGAGAGATGGACGACGTCGCCCGGTACCAGTGCGGTAACGTCCACTTCCCTGGTGCTTCCCCCGCGGAGTGCCACGGCACGGTGCGTGACACGGTCGTGCAGGGCCTCGGACGCCCGTTCCGCGCGGTATTCGTTGGTGAAGCCGAGGCCGACGCTGACCAGCAGGATCACGCCGATAACGATGGAGTTGGTGGCGTCGCCCAGGAACAGGGACAACCCCGCGGTGACGATCAGGAGGATCAGGATGGGGCTGGCGAACTGGCGCCCCAGGACTGCCCAGGCGTTGGCGCGGTGCGTGCGGACCGCATTGGGGCCCAGCTGTTCCAGGCGGGCGGCGGCTTCCTCCCCCGTGAGGCCGCCCGGCCCGGATCCCAGGCGTGCCAGCGTTTGCTCCGCCGTCAGGCTTGCGGCATCAGTGATGGCCAGCTGGAGGGAGCTGCGCTCCCGGACGTTCACGTCTGTCATGCCGATCCGTTCGGACGCGTGGGCTTCTTGGCTTTAACCTAAGGCAAGGGTACGACGGCGGCGGCATTCCACCTTGGCAGTTACTTCAGGCTGAGGACGTCGTCAATCGGCCGGCCGTTGACGTACACCTGTGCGCTGGTGGCTCCCGATGCGGCCATGGCGGTGTACTCCAACTGCGCCTTCACCCGCGGATCATCGCATTCCCCGGCCAGCATGAACTGCCCGGAGAGCCAGATGGTGATGGTGCTGCCGTTCAACTCTCCGCCCAAGTAGGTCAAGTTGGACTGGTAGAGCGCATTTACCAGCCCGGACATGCCCACATCCCGGCTCTTATTGGCCAGCAGCGTCCCCACACTGGGGCCCACCTGGTCGGTGAAGCGGACGGGTGCCGTGGTGGTGGCCACCAGGCTGTCACCGCAGCCGATCATGGGCCCCGAGACACCGTCGTCCCCCACCGCCACGTAGTAGATGGTCAGCGGGGCAACCTGTTCCGGGAGCCCGGTGGGGGCAGGCTCCTGCGTGGGCGGCGGGCTTGCCGGGGCGGACGACGGCGGCGGGGAAGACGGGGTGGTGGGCGCGACTGAGGTGCTGGGCGGCGAAGTCGGGGTCGCCGTGGTGGTGGGGCCCGACGTCGTACTGGGACTGGCACTGGCCGTGGGGCTCGGGGCCGCGGAACTGGTGGTGGGGCCCGGCGACGGCGTGCCGGAGCAGCCCGTGAGGACCAGCAGCCCGCTGAGGCCGAGAACGCTGAGTGCCGAAAGCCTGGGCTTGGTCATGATGCCCCCTTGGATGTGGGTCCCGCGGCCGTGGGACCCACATCCAAGCTACGCCTGGGGGTTACTCCAGAACAGGGACTAAAGTCCGAGTACTCCAGGCTACGGGTGCACCAGCACCTTTACGGCAGTGTCCTTGTGGTTGATGAGGGTGTCGAAGCCCTGCTCCACCAGGTCCTCCAGCGCGATCCGGCCCGTGATGAACGGCTTGAGGTCCACCTTGCCCTCCTGCACCATCCTGATCACCGCGGGGTGGTCGCGGACGTAGGCGATGGTGCCGCGCAGGTCGATCTCCTTCAGCACCAGCTTCTGCATGTCCACGGTGGCGGGCGCGCCCCAGATGGACACGTTCACCACCACGGCCCCGGGCCGGACGGCGTCGAGCATGGTGTCCAGGACGGCGTTCACGCCGGCGCATTCGAAGGCGACGTCCGCCCCGGTGCCGCCGGTGAGTTCGCGCACCCGCGCCGGGACGTCCTCCTTGCTTGGGTCCAGGACGTGGTCCGCCACGCCGCTGGAGGTGGCCTTCTCCTTGCGGGCCTGGGTGAGCTCACTGATGATCGTGGTCACGCCCATGCCTTTGAGGACCGCCGCGGTGAGCAGGCCGATCGGCCCGGACCCGCCCACCAGCGCGGTGTCGCCTGCCTTGACGCCGCTGCGCGCCACCGCGTGGTGCGCCACGGACAGCGGTTCAATCAGTGCGGCCTCATCCAGCGGGATGTTGCCGACGGGGTGCACCCAGCGCTGGTCCACCACGATCTTCTCGCTCAGCCCTCCCCCGCCGCCGGACAGCCCGATGAACCCCATCTGCCGGCACAGGTGGTAGCTGCCCGCCTGGCACATGTCGCAGGTCCCGTCCACGAAATAGGGTTCAACGACGACGTTGTCACCCACTTCCAGCCCCTCCACGCCTTCGCCGACTTCAGCCACGGTCCCGGAGAATTCATGCCCCAGGGTCACCGGGGATTCCTCGTGGGACAGCGGGTGCGGATGCCCCGGCGCGGGACAGAAGATTGGCCCCTCCAGGAACTCGTGCAGGTCCGTGCCGCAGATGCCGCACCACGCGACGTCGATCTTCACCGCCCCCGCCCGCAGCTCCGGCTCCGGGATGTCCTCGATCCGGATGTCCTTGCGGGCGTGGAAACGTGCTGCCTTCATGATGGTCCTTTCATGTGGGTTTCGACAGGCTCAACCGCCGAGTCAGCGGGTGTGGTGGCTGGGCTGCAGTTCGTAGACCGGTGTGTCGAGTCCTTCCATCCGGGCCTTCAGCTGCAGCGCCAGGTAGGCGGAGTAGTGCCGGCTCTGGTGCAGGTTGCCGCCATGGATCCAGAGGTTGGGCACATTGGTGGGCTTCCACATATTGCGCAGCTCCCCCTCCCAGGGACCAGGGTCTTTTGGCGTGTCTGAGCCATATCCCCAGCATTTGCCCACCCGGTCCGCGATTTCGGGCGAGGCCAGGTCCGCCAGCCACCCGTTCATGGACCCGTACCCGGTGGCGTAGACAATCAGGTCCGCCTCCAGTTCGGTGCCGTCATCCATCACCACGGCGTTGCCGGTGATCTTGGTGACCTGCCCGTTCTTCAGCTTCACCCTGCCGTCGATGATCAGCTGGGAGGCGCCGACGTCGATGTAGTAGCCGGAGCCGCGCCGCAGGTACTTCACGAACAGGCCTGAGCCGTCCACGCCGAAGTCCAGGTCGAAGCCGGCGGCCTCCAGCTGGGAGTAGAACTCCGCGTCCCGGGATGCCATCTCCTGGTACACCGGCACCTGGGCCCCGGGCAGGACGCGCATGGGCAGGGAGGCGAACAGCAAATCGGCCTTTTCCGTGGTCATCCCGGCGGCGAGCGCCCGCTCCGAGTACAGGTCACCCAGCGCCAGGTCCATCAGGGACTCGCTGCGCGCGATGTGGGTGGAGGAGCGCTGGACCATGGTGACGTCGGCCCCATGCTCCCAGAGGTCGGCGCAGATATCGTGCGCCGAGTTGTTGGAGCCGATCACCACGGCCTTCTTGCCCGTCCAGTCCCCGCCGCCCGGGTGCTGGGAGGAGTGCCGCTGCTCGCCCAGGAAGGACTCGGCGCCGTCGAAGACCGGGATGTTCGGGTAGCCGGAGACGCCCAGGGCGAAGATGAGCTGCTTCGGCCGGAGCGTCACCTGTTCGCCGTTGCGAAGGACGTTGACCGCCCATTCCTGCGTGCCGTCGTCGTACGCTGCCCCCACGCACTCGGTGCCGGACCAGTAGTTCAGCTCCATGATGCGGGTGTAGTGCTCCAGCCAGTCACCGATCTTGTCCTTGGCGGCAAAAACGGGCCAGTCGTCCGGGAACTTCAGGTAGGGCAGGTGGTCGTACCAGACGGGATCGTGCAGGTGCAGGGACTTGTAGCGGTTGCGCCAGGAGTCGCCGGGGTTCTGGTTCTTCTCGACGATGATGGTGGGCACGCCAAGCCGCTTCAGCCGGGCGGCGAGGCCGATCCCGCCCTGGCCGCCGCCGATGATCACGCAGTAGGGCTGCTCCTCGTAGCCGAGCCGCGCCTCCTGCTCCTCCTTGAGTTCCTTCCAGGACCGGCGGCCGCGGACAATTTCGTGGGCCACGCCCTGCTCCCGCCGCGGACCCTTCTTCTCCTCGAAGCCCTTGAGTTCCTGCATGGTGGTCAGCAGCGTCCAGCATTTGCCGTTCCGCAGCCGGAGGTGGCCGTAGCCGCGGGCGGCACCGGTCTCGAACGTGATCCAGGCTTCCACATTCTCTGCGTCCCCGGTGGCAGCCTCCGAGAGCGCCCAGTGGGCGGGCTGCACGTGGTCCAGCGTGGTTTCCAGCATCCGGCGGATCTCCGCCTTGCCTTCCAGCGTTTTCAGGTTCCAGGTGAACGCCACGAAGTCGCGCCAGTAGCAGTCGTCCTCGAACAGGTCCAGCGCGACGTCCACGTCGCGGCGCTGCAGCGCTCCGTCCAGCCCGGCAAGCCAGGCCCGCGCGGCAGCCGTGGGTGTTTCGGTCATCTCCACTCCTTTGTGCTGTTTCATGGGCTCCGCCCGCCCGATATGCTGGGGCGGGCGTGAGCTGCATCACCAGTTGAACGCGGCGGGGGTAACAGCGGCGTTACACGGATCCGGCAAGGGAGCCGGGCTGCGAGGAGGAAACGGTGGACTACGGCCAGAGGTTTTCGGACCCGGCGCGGTACGCACGGACGCTGCGGCGCGCGCACGAGCTGGTCATCGCCGGTGTCACACGGCCCGAGATCCCCGCCCGCCTGGTCGATTCGTGGCACCGGTCCATGGCCCTGGGCATCAGCCCGGACCAGCACAGCCCGCGCCACCTGCACGAGGTGTCCGAGGTCCTGGAACTGCGGCGGGAACACCGGCTGCAGCAGGTCATGCCCGCGCTTCACGATCTGTTGGCGGATGATTCCCGGTCCGGCCGCCACCTGCTGGTGCTCACCGATGCCAGCGGCGAAATCCTGTGGCGGGTGGGCAGTCCGGATGTGCTCCGGCGCGCCGACACGCTGGAGTTCTCCGAAGGTGCCGACTGGTCCGAGGCGGGCATCGGCACCAACGCCATCAGCGAGGCCCTGGTTACCGGCGGCGCCGTGCAGCTGTTCTCCGCCGAGCACCTGGTGCGCACGCACCACGAGTGGGCCTGCACGGCGGCGCCCATTACGGACCCGGCCACGGGACGGGTGCTGGGCGTGCTGGATGTCTCGGGGCCGCTGGACACCATCAGCGCGGACACCCTGCGGATGGTGCGGTGCGCCGTCCGCGTGGCGGAGGCCTTGCTGGGAACGTCCGACGGCGGCACCTCCCCGGGTGCCCCCTCTTCCGTGGCGGCCTCTTCCGTGCGTGCGTCGCGGCGGCCTGCGCCCATCGCCGCCAGGTCCGTGGCGGTGGAGTCGCTGGAACTGCTCGGCGATAAGCCCGCGGCCGTGTTCGCTGACGGGAGCCGCGTGCCGCTGACCCTGCGCCGGGCGGAAATCCTGGCGCTGCTGGATTCGCGGTCGCAGGGATGGTCCGCGGAGGAACTGGCGTATGAGCTGCACGGGGACGCGGGGACGCCGCAGGCCATCCGGACGGAGATGTTCCGGGTGCGGTCCATGCTGGGCAGCGCCGTGGAGTCCAACCCCTACCGCCTGGCCGCTGGCCTGGCCGGACATTCCGATTCCGGGAGGGTCCTGCGGTTGCTGCGCGATGGTTTTGTGGCGGAAGCGCTGGAAGCGTACCGGGCACCCCTGCTCCGCCGGTCGGTTGCCCTTGCGGTGCAGCTGCTGCGGGACCAGCTGGACATGGCCGTGGGATCGGCCGTGCGGGCCGGCGGGGACGCTTCGCTGCTGGTTCAGTGGCTTTCCACCGACATGGGAGCTGTTGACCCGCTGGCTGTCGAGGCACTGGGCCGGCTGGTGGGCGGCGGCGATCCGCGGTACCTGGCCTTCCGGGCGGCCTGCCCCGCTGGTTGAGCGCGACAAGGGTGTGGCCGCCGCTTCCGTAACCGGGGAGTTGTAAAATGGCCGGGGCCACACCGTCCGGCGCTACGCCTGCGCTGGAGATCAGACCCCGGGCTCAGCCGGGGCTCCTGGACAGGACGGGCAGTGTGGACCGGGAATGGTTTCCGTTTCCGCCTAAAGCTGGGGAGCACAAGGGATGTCTGGGGCTACCGAATCTACTGCCGGCCGCTGTATCCGCTGCCGGCCGGAAACACCTGCCTCCTTAGCCGTGCCCGGAACGGCCTGCGGAACCGCTCGAGGTCTATTAACCGCAGGATGGATCGGTCACTAGGAGGCCACCCATGTCATTATCCAAGCGATTCCGGGGCTCCGCCGGTGCTGTGCTGGCCGCTGCTGCTGCTGTGATGCTGGCGGCGCCGCCGGCCACGGCGCTCACCCCTGCGGTGGCCCTCGCTCCACCGCCGTCGCCCGCGGTCAGCGGTGACGCGCAGGCGGCCAGCCCCCAGGCCGGTGACGAGGGCCGCTACCTGGTCCGCTTCACCAAGGGCTCGGACGTGGCCACGGAAGCCCAGTCACTGCAGGGCCAGGGCGTGCGCATCGGCCGGACCTTCTCCGCAGCAGTCAGGGGAGCGGCCATCACCGCCACCAAGGCACAAGCGGCTGCCCTGGCCCGTTCGCCACGTGTTGCCCTGATTGAGCCGGACTCCCCCGTGACGGTTGCCGACACCCAGCAGTCACCGTCCTGGGGCCTGGACAGGATCGACCAGCGAGCGCTCCCGCTCTCAGGCACGTTCACGCCCACCGCCAGCGGCGCCGGCGTCAGCACGTACGTCATCGACACCGGGGTCCTGGCGGAAAACACCGACTTTGGCGGCCGAGTGGCGCCGGGCTGGACCGCCATTGCCGACGGCAAGGGCAGCAGCGACTGCAACGGCCATGGCACGCATGTTGCCGGCATCATCGCCGGGAAGACCTTCGGGGTAGCCAAATCAGCCAGCGTGGTCCCGGTGCGGGTGCTCGGCTGCGACGGCTCCGGGTATGACTCCGACGTCATCGCGGGCCTGGACTGGATCGCCTCACAGCATGCCGCCGGCACGCCCGCGGTGGCCAACCTCAGCATTGGCGGTCCCACCAGCACCACGCTGGATGACGCCATCAGGGGAATCATCAACGACGGCGTCACGGCCGTGGTGGCTGCCGGAAACGCCGCGGTGGATGCCTGCACCACGTCCCCGGCACGGGTGGCCGAGGCCTTGACCGTGGCGGCCAGCGATTCCTCGGACCGGCAGGCAGGGTTCTCGAATTACGGGAGCTGCGTTGACCTGTATGCCCCGGGGGTGAACATCCAGTCCGACTGGGACACCTCCACCACCTCGGTAGCGACGCTGAGCGGCACGTCCATGGCGTCTCCGCACGTTGCCGGTGCTGCGGCGCTGTCCCTGTCGCGGAACCCGCAGCAGACGCCGGCTGCGGTGGCAGCGGACCTGACGGCTGCGGCCACTCAGGGCACTGTCACCAACGTGTCAGCGGGAACCCCCAACCGCCTGCTCTTCACCGGCCCGATTCCGGTACCGGCTCCGGCCCCGGTGGCGAGAGATTTCACCAGTGACGGCAAGGCCGATGTCCTGGCCCGGGACAGCGGCGGCAGCCTSTGGACCTACCCCGGCCAAGGMAACGGGCTGCTCGGCGCRCGCRTCAACRTCGGCGGCGGCTGGAACATCATGACCGCCATCAGCGCAGCAGGGGACCTCACCGGSGACGGCAAACCCGACCTCATCGCCCGCGACACCGACGGCAGCCTCTGGACCTACCCCGGCCAAGGAAACGGRACCTTCGGCRCACGCATCAACATCGGCGGCGGCTGGAACATCATGACCGCCATCAGCTAGGAACGGCTGTGGGCCGTCACCAGACGGAGTCGCCGCGCAGCACAGCGTCGCTGCCGCCGTCCACGTAGACGATCTGCCCGCAGAGGTGGGTGTTTTCGGCGCTGTTGAGCCAGGCCAGGAGGCGGGCGACGACGATGGGTTCGGCGATGCCGTTCAGCGGCATGGGGACCACTTTCAGCAGCGATTCCCGCTCCTGTTCAGTGTCGATCAGGTCGGCGGTCATGGGTGTGGCGATCACACCGGGCGCCACGGCGTTCAGCGGGATCCCGGCTCCTGCCCACTCGGCAGTGGCAGCTTGCCGGCGGACCCACCGGGACAGCGCCAGCTTGGTGGAGGCGTAGATCAGTTGTCCGGTGGTGGCCGGTTCCTGGGCCAAAACCTGGGCCCGGTCCATGGCGGCCGGTTCGTCCCCGTCAGTCAGCAGCGCCACGAGCTCATCGTCGCTGGCCATGAGGGCGGCCATGGAGGAAACCACCACGGCGCGCGGTGCCTCCGATCCGGCCAGCAACGGCCGGAGCCCTTCGATCGAGGCGACGGTACCGAAAAAGTTCACGGCCACCGTGGCCGGAGCCGGTATCGCGAGACCGGCCACTGCGTAGATGGCGTCAATCCTGCCGCCGCTGACTTTTCGTACCGCATCCACCAGGGCACCTCGGCCCTCCGCGGTGGAGAGGTCGGCCACCACTTCGGCGTCGTGGAGATCCACGCCAATCACGCGTTCGCCCCGCTGTTCGAGCAGTTCCTTGGTTGCCTTGCCGATCCCTGAGGCGGCACCGGTGATGACGGAAGTGCGGGGCATGGTGTCTTCTTTCGCTGGCTGGGCGGGGTCGGTGCCAACGATGCCCGGCGGCCCCCGTTGGAACCAGAGTCCAAAGGCCCGTGCGGCGCTGAAGACAGGAACAAGGGATCTAACAACCCTTGTCACGCCGTTAACCGCGCCTTCACATCCTCCTCGAACCCTGTACAGAACCTGGAAATACGTTGGGAGCCATGGACAACATCTCCCGCAGAACCCTCATTTCCGCTGGCCTCGGGGCCGGCCTGGTGGCCGCTTTGCCGAGTGCCGCCGTCGCGGTTTCCACCGCTGACGACGCCGGCCTCCGCACCAATCCCTTCATGCTCGGCATCGCCTCCGGCGAGCCGTGGCCGGACGGCTTCGTGCTCTGGACGCGCCTGGCGCTCAACCCCGTGGCAGAGGACGGGCTGGGCGGCATGCCGTCCCGCCCGGTGGCCGTGCAGTGGGAAGTGGCGGAGGACCAGGGCATGCGCAGCGTAGTGGCCCGCGGCGTCGAGCAGGCCCGGATCGAAACCGCGCACTCGGTGCACGTGGAACTGCGGGGCCTGAAAGCGGGCCGCGAGTACTTCTACCGGTTCCGCGCCGGCAAGCACCTGAGCCCGGTGGGGCGCACCCTGACCAGCCCGGCGCCGCATGAGACGCCAGCCGCGCTGGCCATGGCGTTCGCCAGCTGCGCCCAATACGAGCACGGCTACTTCACCGCCTACCGCCGCCTGGCGGAGGACCACCCGGACCTGGTGCTGCACCTGGGCGATTACCTTTACGAGTACAAGAAGGGCAGCTACGTGATCGGCGGCGGGAACCCGCGCGACCACGAGGGCCCGGAGACCGTCACCCTGGAGACCTACCGGCAGCGGCACGCACAGTACAAGGCCGACGCCGACCTGCAGGCAGCGCACGCCATCGCACCGTGGGCAGTGGTCTGGGATGACCACGAGGTGGACAACAACTGGGCGGACGACGTGCCGGAGAACAGCGACGCCGGCCAGCTGAACGACAGCGCGGAGCACTTCCGGCAGCGCCGTGCCGCAGCGTTCCAGGCGTACTACGAGAACATGCCGCTGCGGCCGTCGTCGCTTCCGGCGGGTCCGGACATGAAGATCTACCGGAGGCTCCAGTGGGGCCAGCTGGCCAACCTCCACATGATGGATACCCGGCAGTACCGCGACGACCAGCTTGCCGGCGACGGCTGGAAGAAGAACGTCGCCGGGCGGCTGGCGGAGGACCGGACCATCACCGGCGCCGAGCAGGAGAGGTGGCTGCTGGATGGGTTCCGGCATTCCACGCAGCGCTGGGACATCCTGGGCCAGCAGGTCTTCTTCGCCGAGCGGGACCGGAACAAGGCGCCGGAGATCGACGACGTGTCCATGGACGGGTGGGATGGGTATGTTTCCTCCCGCCGCCGCATCACCCAGGGCTGGGTGGACGCGAACGTCCGGAACGCCGTCGTGCTCACCGGCGACGTGCACCGCAACTGGGCCAACGACGTCAAGGTGGACTACAAGGACCCGGCTTCCCCCGTGGTGGGTTCCGAGCTGGTGTGCACCTCCATCACCTCAACGGGCGACGGCAACGGCTCCACCGCCGACCCCGTCATGGCCTGGAACCCGCACCTAAAGTTCTACAACGACAACCGCGGCTACGTGAACACGCGCATCACCAGCGAGTCCATGACCGCGGACTTCAGGACGCTGGACCACGTCACGACGCCGGGTGCACCGGTGGCCACCAAGGCTTCCTTCGAGATCCGCGACGGCGTGCCGGGGCTCCAGGCGCGGGACTGACCTGCCGCGGGGCTGAACGCGGCCAGGCCTACTTCACGGCGTTGGCCGCGTTCACCCGCCCGTGCGCCGGGGTATCGAGACAGCGGAGCTCCTATTTACAGGAGTAGTCGTAATCGAGTCCGGCGGATACGTATTGGGTGACTGTCACCTTGCCGCCTGGGGTCAACGGAGAGAGGGAACAATTCGACTGCGCGCCCCGCAGGGTCTTTGCCCCCGCAAGCCAACTTGGCAGCCCGGCCAGTGAACTGCTGGACGGTACGGTACCGGCAATGCTTCGCCACTGACTTCCTGTTGAGTAGATTCCGACACCGGGGCCGTTCTTTCCGTCAGTGTTGCTCCGGAAGTAGTCGGCCATCCCTTCGAGTGTGGCCCGGTTGAGGGCCGTGGAGTTCGTTGCCCCCGTTTGCCAGCTATTGCCTGTCTCCACATCCAGCCACCACAAATACGTACCGGGACTCGCCACGCCCCGCTTGTTCGCATCGTCGTAGGCCTTCGCGTAGCCGTACATGTATGAGCAGGCGACGTCGACCGGACCTGCGGCTTCACCATTGGGATTGCATTTTCCGTAGGGGCCGCTGGTGATCTCGATGCCAGAGCCCTCGGGGTAGATGTTGGACGAGGGCCACCAAGAACCCGTGCGCCCCGGGTTCGCCGTGTTTACGTACAAAGCAACCAAGGGCTGAGTGGTTCCCCCTGTGGAGGACTTGGCCCAATCGAGTTGCTTAATGAGGCACGGGTTCGTGTTGTTGGCCAGTCCTCCGTTGACACCCACGATCGCGAACGCCTGCCCGGCCGGAAGCGTCTTGTCGCATTGGGGCCAGGAAATGTCGTTGCCCACCAGGTCCGTGTTTCCGGATGGTGCTGCTGACACCGGGGCAATGCCTGTGAACAGCAGCCCAAGTGAGACCAGCAATGTGCCTGCCATCTTCATCCCATAACGAGCCATGCCCGGTACTCCCGTAACGTCGTTGGTACTTCGAGGTGGGTAAGACTATACGCGCCGACGAAGATGGGCCGGTAGGCGATGAGTCCCCTATTTTCGGTAGTGATGTACGGGAGTCGCGGACCACGCGATTACGCTGCCGGGCGGCTCCCCGAGTCCGTGCCGGACCCGGTGGTTGCCGTGAAGTTCCAGCCGAAGGAGCCGTCGGAGTGCAGCGTCAGCTGGAGGAAGCCGCGGCTGTCGCTGAACCGTTTTGCAATGTAGGCCGGGCGGCGGCCGGTGAAGGGGCGGGTATCGATGCCGCCGGTGGAAACCTGGAAGGCCGTCATGCCGTCGTCGACGCATTTGTCTGCATTGTTCACCGGGCATGACCGCTCATAGTTGTGCTGCGAGGCCGAGAGGGTGAGGCGGACGCGGTACTTCCACATCACGTCGATCCACGGCTTGTTCTCTTCAGTCCGGCCGTGCTCGCTGGTGTCCGACGTGAAATACGGCTCGTGGTAGACCACTGCCAGGTGCTGGCCGGCGGCCTGCGCGGCCGAGAGATCCTGGTCCAGCCAGTCCGTCGCGGCCTTGGCATCCGGGGTGTCGTACCTCCACAGCGCGGAGGACAGGAAGGCGAAATGCCACTTCCCAAAGTCCTTCGAGTAGGGCTGGCCGTTCGGGACGAACCCGCGCTCCTGGTTGATCGCGGCCTTGTCCGTGGAGCCCGGGCACTGGCCGTTCATGAAGTTGTCCAGGTCTTCGTTGCGGCCGGGTTCCCAGTCGTGATTGGGGGCGGACACCCAGTAGAGCTTGGGCAGCGTGCCGCCCCAGAGCGGTTTCCAGTAGTTCACGTAGTCCGCGCAGCGCGCGGTGCTGTACTGGAAGTCGCCCAGGCCCAGGAACGCGTCGATTTCGTTGTTCGCCGCCAGCCGGGCAATCGCTGCGCCGTTGCGGCCGGAAGGGCTGTCCGGGTCGGTATTTCCCTCGGGGTTCATGTCGCCGACGGCGGCGATGCGCACGTCGGGCAGGGGCGATGGCGGGTCCGGCGGTTTCGGCCCGCCGGTGCACCCTGCGGCGGCGAGCGCCAGGAAAGCCGCGGCCGTCGCCGCTACACGCCGGAGGCGTCTGGAACGAGGGAGCGCTGGCTGCATCCCATGACCTCCTTCGGGGAGCAGGACCGGACGGTGGGAGGACGACGGCGGACCGGCCCGCCTGCCGCGCTCAGCATACCGGGGCACCCACTGCCTTGCAGGCGTTCACCCGGCCGTGCGCCCAGTACGACCCGGTGCCGGAGATCGGATCGGCCGTGGATTCAACCTTAACGCGGACGGCAGAGTTGGAGGTGCCGGATGGGGTGCTCCAGACCAGTGCGGCTGTGGCGGCGGCGATGGGGGACGCCATCGATGTGCCGCTGAGGATGTCGTAGCCCGGGGACAGGGAGTTCTGCGCGCCCAGGACCGTGGCGTAGTCCGGGAGGGTTGAGTAGACCCTGACGCCCGGGGCGGCAACGTCCACCCACTTCCCGTACGTTGAAAATGATGCCTTCGCGTCCTTGTTGTCCGTGGCGGCCACGGCGATGACGTTCGGATAGGCGCCCGGGTAGACCTGGGCCTGCGTACCTGCGTTGCCGGCCGCGGCGACGATCACCACACCCTGGTTCCAGGCGTTGTTGACGGCGGCCTCGAGGGTCCGTGACGAGACGCGCTGCCCGAGGCTCATGTTGATGACCTTGGCGCCCTTGCCCACGGCCCAGTCGATGCCGTTGGCGATGCCGGAGGAGGACCCGGACCCGTTGCTGTTGAGGACCTTGGCGTCCAGGATGGAGCAGCCCGGGCACACACCGGCGACCCCCAGGGAGTTGTCCGCCGTGGCAGCCACGATGCCGGCCACGTGGGTGCCATGGCCGTACTTGTCGTAATCCTCCGGCGCCAGGATCTGGGTGTCGCTGAAGTTCGCCCGGTCAACCACCTTGGAAGAGATGTCGGCGTGGTTGATGGCGACACCGGAATCGACGATCGCCACCCTGACACCGGTTCCCCTGGTGACGTTCCACGCCTCGACGGAATCCACATCGGCATCCTTGGTGCCTGCAGGGACCGTGACCGTTCCGGCGGTGTTAGTGAAGGACTGCCCCACGTTCTGGAGGGCGTACTGGCGGTCAAAGTACGGGTCGGCGGTGGCGGCAGTCACCAGCTGGTCCGGTTCGGCGTACTCAACTGCGGGGCTCCGGCCCAGGGCGGCCACAAGCTGCAGTTCCTTGCCTGCCGGCACCTTGATGAGGTGGGCGCCGGTACTGCCCACTGCCGGGCCGTCGCTGAGTCCGTGCATGCCAAGGACGGCGGTGGCGGTGCTGCCGTCCCGGAATTTGACCAGGATCTGCCCCGGCACCGGTGGGGACGGCGGCGTGGCGGCAAGGCCCGGGGCGGCTGCTGTTAGGGCACCCAGGACCAGGACCGCCGCAGCCAGGCCGGCGGTAAACATCTTTTTCATGGCTTATCTTGCGCCCCAGAGGCCACACCTGAACAGGGCTTGCCATGCGCAACTTTGGATAAAGGGCGCGCTTCGCTGGTGTTCGTGATTCGAACATTTGTACGTTTAATGAACTACTTGGTAGCCTCCCATCAGTAGGCATGCCGTGGATCACTCCCCCTGGTGACAGGGCTCTCAGCCCGCATGCACCCCCGCTTCCCTGATCAATGAGGATTTCATGACCACTTCCCCCTCCACCCGCGCGTCCCGGTGGCCGGTCTGGCTTTGCTGGCTGGCCATGGTCCTGGACGGCTTTGACCTGGTGGTGCTTGGCACCGTCATCCCCACGCTCATCAAGACCGGTGAGCTTGGCTTCGACGCGGTCGGTGCCACCCTGGCCGCAACAATCTCCCTGGTGGGCGTGGGTCTCGGCGCCCTGTTCATCGCCCCGTTGTCGGACCGGTTCGGGCACCGCAAGCTCCTGGTTGCCTGCGTCCTCTGGTTCTCCATCTTCACCATTGCGGTGATTTGGGCGCCCAACGTGGCAGTGTTCAGCACTTTCCGGCTGCTGGCCGGCCTGGGGCTTGGCGCCTGCCTCCCGGTCGCCCTGGCCTACATGAACGATTACGCACCCGCCGGTTCCGCGGGCAAGTCGACCACCCGGACCATGACCGGCTACCACGCAGGCGCGGTGGCCACGGCCTTCCTGGCGCTGATGGTCATCCCGGACTGGCGCACCATGTTCGTGGTGGGCGGCATCGCGGGCCTGGCCCTGGTGCCCCTCCTCTGGTTCAAGCTCCCCGAAACCCTGCCGGCGGAACGGGAGGCCAAGAAGCAGGAGCAGGGCAGTGTCCGCGACCTGGCCAAGAAGCCGTACCCGCTGGTGGCCCTGGCCATCGCTGCGGCCTCGTTCATGGGGCTCCTGCTGGTCTACGGCCTGAACACCTGGTTGCCGCAGCTCATGGCGTCCGCGGGTTATCCCGTCAGCGCAGGCATCTCGCTGCTCCTGGTGCTGAACCTTGGCGCCGTTGCCGGCCTGATCATCGCCGGCATCCTGGCGGACAAGCACGGAACGAAGCGGATCGTGCTGCTCTGGTTTGGCCTGTCCGCCGTCTGCCTGGCCCTCCTCAGCGTCAAGGTTGACAACGCCATCCTGCTCAACGCCCTGGTCTTCGTCACGGGAGTGTTCGTCTTCAGCTCCCAGGTCCTCGTGTACGCCTGGGTCAGCCAGCTGTTCCCGGCGCGGCTGCGCGCCACCGCCCTCGGTTTCGCCGCGGGCGTGGGCCGCGTAGGTGCCATCGCAGGGCCCGCCGTGACCGGCGGACTGGTGGCCGCCGGCATCGCGTACCCGTGGGGCTTCTACGCTTTCGCCGCCGCCGGCGCCCTGGCCGTCGTGGCGCTCGTGACGGTACCGCACACCATTGCCGCCACGCAGCCGGTGAACCACGCCGGCTAACCAAAAGCAGCCGGGCGCTTCAGACACCAACGACGGCGGGAGGCCGGCTCTGGAAGCCGGCCTCCCGCCGTCGTACTGCTTTGACGTCCTAAATGCAGGCGGGCTGGTAGGCGGAATCCGCCGGACCCGACGCCTGGGCCAGGGCGTTGGCCACCAGCTGGTGCACCACGGGATCGTTGGGCGTCTGGTCGTGTTCAATGACGTCGGCCGGGCACTTGTCCTGGATGGTGATGTTGGTGACCTGGCGGGCGCTGCCGCTCAGGAACTGGCTGTTGTACGGGATCACCACCTCATCATGGGTGGTGGAAATGACCGTGTAGGCGGGGCCGGCGACGGTATCGCCGATCGAGTTCAGCTCCTGCATGAACGGCGAACCGGCCTGCTGGTCTGCGCACGCGGCGCATCCGGCGGCGGTGTAGTCGGGCGTGGGCACCAGGTCCGGCGGCGGAAGGATCACGCCTTCGGTGCCGTGATTGGACGGTGCAATGCCGACAAGCTGGTGGACGTACTTGGCGCCACCCAGGAAGCCCATGTAGTAGCGGGGCATCATGCCGCCCTGGCTGTGGCCCACCAGGTCCACCTGCTTGGCGCCGGTAGCGGAACGGACAGCGTCCACGAACGGTGCGAGTTCATTCGCCGAATCCTTCACCGGGGCCGTGGCGTAAACGCCGTTGGTGGCACCGTAGTTGAGGGCGAAGACGCAGTAGCCCTGGCTCTTGAGGTCCGGCGAGAGCGTGGACCAGTTCTTCTCCATGCTCTCGAACGTTCCGGGAACCAACACCACCGGATACGGGTGCTCGGCTGAAGGTTTGCAGGACCAGTCGTTGGCCCCGGGCGGGGAGATGTCGACGGCCTGGGCGGGAGCGGCCATCAATGAGGAGGCGAGGACCGCGGCGGCGGCAACGGACAGGGCTCGGCTAAGCAATGACATGGAAACCTCTTTGTTTGTCTGTCTTGGGAGGGGGCCGGAGCTGATGGTCTTGGGGGGGTGCCCATCAGTTCCGGCCGTGGTTTTCCATGCTGGCAGCGCTCTGGTTCATCCGCAGCGGAAGTGCACGGATGTGCGGCCAAAATCCGGGTTCAGCGGCACTCCCCCTCGGGTTGACTGTGACCGGCGACACATGCATTGTTACTGGTGAGTAGCACTTTTGGTGCGGCTAGACAGTGGACCGCCCGCCCAGCGACGCTTGCACGAATGTGCAGTTTCGGTCCCTGGCGCCGAAGACGCCGGAACGGTTCGGGCTCGCCGGAACGTTCCGGCGTCCCGGCACCGATCCGGCGATCTCGGGGCGCGGGGTCGACGTCCTGGGCCATCACGGCGAGTCTGGGACTGCGGAAGCATGGGACAGGCGGATCCGCCGCTGGATCTCGCTGTAGGCGGTGACCAGGAACACAAGGACGACGGCGAGGAGCAGGCTGACGGCGGCCGGGACCACGGCGCTTAGCGGTATCAGCCCCAGTGCGGCCACCACGGCTGGCGCGGCCCAGGGGAGGACGGTGCCAGGGCGCCGGCCATAGCGGAGCGAAACGATGGCATCGCAGCCATAGAAGAGGGCGAGACCGGCGCCGAGTGAAATTCCTGCGCCTGGCGGCAGCGGTTCGAAAGCCGCGGGAATGGCGGTGGCGATCCCCGCCGCGATCGCCGTCATGCCCGCCACCAAAAGGAACGGATAGAACAGGGTGGTCAGCAGGATTCCGGTGAAATCGGCCCTGTCCTGCAGCCATTCCAGGCCTTCATTGATGGCGCCGGTGCCGTACTGGAAGAAGGCCCACCCCAGGAAAGCGACCACGAGGAAGCCCAACAGGCCGGCCACACCCGCTTCCGGGCTCCATTCACCGGACACTTCAGTGACGATCGCGGACACGGACTCCCCCAAGACAATGACGACGAAAAGCCCCAGGCGCTCGGAGGCATGCTCAATGTCGATGCCGCCCACGCCACGGTCGGCCCACAGCCGCCCGCTCAGTGCCACCATGCCAATCTCGATGACGATCGACGTTGCCCACAGAACCACAGCGAGGTGGAGGGGCAGGAACGCCGCGACGAACCAGAGGACCGCCGTGCCGCCGTTGTAGATCCAGATCCGCCAGGGCGATTCGCTCGACCCCCTTTGGTAGTGGTGGTACAGCCACAGCACCAGAAGGACTACGCGCATTGCCCCGTTGGACAGGGAAAAAGCCCAGGCCCGTTCTCCGAAGGCGCCGGGTGCCGCAATGGCCATTAGGCCCGCCGCGGCCATGGCCGCGAGCATTGCCACGCCCAAGGCTCGCGACGACAACCTGGGCAGCAGGTTGATCACGGAAACAATGTTGACCCACGCCCACCAGGCTGGAAAGAACAGCAGCACGAATGTACCGAACTCGGCCCACCCCGGGTTCCCGTGGATTCCGTGGGCAAGCTGTTGCACAAACGCGACGAACACAAGATCGAAAAACAGTTCCATCCAGTGCACGCGCCGGGGAGCCTGGGAAGCCCTTCCGGTCCGGTCACGGGAAGCCACCGAGTCCGGTCCGACGGGCCTGCGTTTCATGACGACTCCTTTGCGCGCCTTACCTGAGGTTAGGCGACCCAAACGGGGCAGTCCATGGCGGGATGCGGGCGGTCGAAGTAGACGTTCAGGAAACGTGATGGGGCGTTACGTGGACCATGCAGGACCGGGAGGCGCCGGGTAATTTCGCGAGCTTCCGGCTCCACCGGCGGGTACGCTACTTTTGCAAGCGGATCCCTACAAGGAACGGACGGTCACGCATGCACGCCGTACTCGAATACACCTACGCGGACGACTACCTGGAAAGCCGCGGGCAGTATCGCGCAGACCACCTCAGGGCGGGGTGGGAAGCAGTCGAACGCGGCGAGCTCCTGCTCGGCGGTGCAATCGGCGAAGGTCCCTTCAAAGGCTTGCTGATCTTCACCGGCGAGAACCCGCTTAAGGACGCAAAAGCCTTTGCAGCCGCAGACCCTTACGTCATCAACGGCGTGGTGACATCGTGGACCGCCAGCCCGTGGACAACGGTGCTGGGTAACGAGGCAGCGACACCGGTCCGCCCCTAAACGCTACTCCGCGATGTCCTCCGCCCACAGCTCCGGCTTGTCAGCCTGGAACGCGGCCATCATGTCCACGCAGCGCTGATCATCCAGGACCACCACCTCAACCCCGCGTGACCGCAAAAGCTCCAGTTCGCCGTCGAACGTCCTGGCCTCCCCCACCACCACGCGGGGGATCTTGAACTGGATGATGGTGCCGGTACACATGGCACACGGGGCCAGGGTGGTGTACAGCGTGGTGTCCCGGTAGCTCGTCTGCCGGCCGGCGGCGCGGAGTGCGGACATTTCCCCGTGCGCGATCGGATCCGCGTTCTGGACCCGTTCGTTGTGTCCGCTGGCAATCACCACGCCGCCGCGGGCCATCGAAGCTCCAATCGGGATGCCGCCTTCGGCCAGGCTTTTTTGGGCAGCTTCATATGCGGCTTCGAAGGCGGCAAGGCCGGCGCTGTCCAGTTCCGGCGCAAGGGAATGTGGCTGCTCGTGAGTCATGCGCCATTCTTGCATGGACTGGGCCGCCTACCACGGGGATCCCCACCACCCGGCGAGGGACGGACGACGGCGGCACCCGCCTAAGCGCGCACGTCCCCGTTGGCATCGATGGACTCAGCGATCCGCTTGATCGCGGCGAGGGTTTTCGGGATGCCGTCGAGCGCCTGCTGGGTGCGCTCGGCGATCTGGGCGTCGGCCTCATCGCCGTATTTCTCCCTGAACATGGCGATCCCTTCCGGCAGGAACTCCCACGACTCGGTCAGCGTCGTCCCGTTATCAGCCGGGGTCAGGGTGAAACCCCAACGGACAAAGCGGCCACCCACCACCCAGGCGAACTCGCGGCCGCGCTCGGCAGCCACCACCAGCGACCGGGTCTCCCACGTCCGCCCCGGGATCTCGTTGCGGCCGGTGAACCAAGCGCCGGCCTGACCCGCGCTGGCCTTGTCGTCCCACCAGCACGACGTGCAGACCGGGCTCCACTCGCCGGTGCGGGTGATGTCGGAGACCAGGTCGTAGAGCGCGTCGGCTGGGACCTGGACCGTGACGGATTCCTGGTGTTGGCGGGTGTTTGTCTTCATCGATCCATCCTCTACTGACGTCACTTCTTCTGCCGCCGGCTGCCGCCGTGCCAGTCCTCCGGCTGGCCGACGGTATCGGCATCGACTCCGAATGCGGCAAGCTGGGGCTGCTCGCGCAGGCTCCGCTTGAGTTCGGCAAAACCGGGGAACTTTGCCAGCCCCACTACGTGGTCCCACAGCTCGGCGGCCGAATCGTCGTCCGGCAGCCGGCTGATCACCGGACCGAAGAAGGCCACGCCGGCTGGAGGCTCGAAGTGGATGATGGGCGTGCCCACGTCCTTACCCGTCAATGCGAGCGCCTCGTCCGTTTCCTGGCGAATCTCGCCGTCCCAGGACTCGTCGTCGAGAGCCTCCGCCAGTACCAGGGGCAAGCCAGCGTTGCCGAGGATAGGCTCCACGAACTCACGTGTCCCGCGCCGCTCACGCACTTCGCCCTCGGTGCGCTGTTCGGCCTGGTCCGGGGCAGTGTCGAAGATGTGTTTGCCGAACGCCTCATAAAGCCTGGCTATCGACTCGCGGCCGTGCTCCGCACGGGCCCGGGCCGCCACCCGTAGAAGCCGGAGCCCGGCGGTGTGCCCGGCCTCGTACTCCGGCGGAAAGTGAGCGTCGTAGTCCACGTTGGAGTTGATCAGACGCAAGGAGATGAACCGCCAGTCCACGGTGTAGTCGCGCTGCGCCTGCACCTGCCGCACCCATTTGCTGGTCATCCAGGCGAAGGGGCAAACGGGGTCAAAGTAGAAGTTGATGTCGGCATTCACCCGACCACCCTTGCACCAGTTAGGGACCTGCGTCTAATCAACAAGCCCGGCCCAAGCAGCTGGACGCTCACGCCCCGTGGCCGCAGCGTAGGCGTCACGGCGCTTCACCTGGGCGCCCGGTTCTCCCCTGCCTTGGACAGCGTGAAGATTCCGTAGTGCATCGCCCCGGTGCGGTAGGCCAGGATCAGGCGGGGAATGCTCAGGATGGCACCGCGATTGCGTGCGCCCAGGGCGAGTTGGCGGGTTTCGCGGTCAACGAAGAGGGCCTTCAGGAGCCGGCGAGCGCAAATCATCCACGTGCGGGCGACCCGGCGGCTGACATCCTCATAGCCGGTGACCACAAAGCCCGCCGCCTCCGCCATGGCCTCATATTCTTCGGGCGTGCCCATCGAGGGCAGGCGCCCTTCGCGGCAGATCGGCTCGAGCAGGTGGCGGACCTTCCACCCGCTGGCGTCGGTCCCGGCGAGCCACGCGCAGATGACGAAGCGGCCGCCCGGCGCCAGCACGCGGTGCGCCTCGGCGAAGAACCCGTGCTTGTCCACCATGTGCTCGCTCGACTCGATCGCCCAGGCGGCGTCGGCCGAGGCATCGGCCAGCCCGTTGTCGAGCCAGTCGCGGACCTGGACGTCCACGCCGGGCACGGGATGCGCGGCGGCGTAGCGCGCCTGCTCGGCGGACAGCGTGACGCCGGTGACGCGAACCCCGCGCATCATCGCGAGGCGCTTTGCGGTGGCGCCATAGCCGCAGCCGATGTCGATGCACGCCTGGCCGGGCAGGAGGCCCAGCCGGTCGCCAACAGTGTCCACCAGCGCCTCGACGGCCCCGGCGGTTGTCTCTCGGCCCGTCGCCCACAGCCCGTGATGGACATGTTCGCCCCACACCCGGCGGTAAATGGGATCGAGCTCATCGTAGTGATCCGCCACCGCCACGGCGTTCTGGGAAATATCGGGGACGATCACGCCCTGACCCTACAACGGCGCTCCAGCGCGAAGGAAGGGGAAGGACGACGGCGGCACTTGCCTCCCGCCGTCGGCCCCCCGGGTCCGCAACAAGTTCGTCGGCGACATGTTGGCGTGAAGGTTTGTCGTGGGTGTCGCCTAGAGTAAAAGCCGACGATGTGACGCGCCAAACACGGGGCACGAATGGACTTTTACGCCATCAACTCCCTGCGGGACAACCATGCAGGATGGTCACTGCTCCGCGCCCAAAATGCGCCCCTCGCACTAACGTTTTTCATGGCCGCGTTCACCGGCCCAAACCAGCGCAACCTGGGCCGGCAGGAGCTGATCGACGTCCTGGATGACGTCCTGTTCGGTCTGCGGGACAGCGAAGGTTCAGACAGGTTCCCACGCCCCGCGGGTGAGTACCTGGACGACTGGGCCGCCGACGAGCGCCAATGGTTAAGGAAGTACTACGTCCCGGGTGAGGACGAACCCCACTACGACCTCACGGCGGCGGCCGAGGACGTGGTCCGCTGGGTGGAGAATCTGCGCGGGCGGGACTTCGTGGCCACACAGTCCCGCCTCACCAGCATCTTCGCGGTGTTGAAGGAACTGGTGCAGCAGTCCGAGACGGACCCGGAGGTGCGGCTCGCCGAGCTGCAGCGACAACGGGACGCGATCGACGCCGAGATGCAGCAGATCCGGGATGGCAACATCCGTGTCATGACCGGGCCGGAAGCGTTGGACCACCTCCAGCAGCTCACGGCCCTGGCCAAGGACTTGCTGTCCGATTTCCGTGAGGTGGAGCAGAACTTCCGCAAGCTCGACCGGCAGGTGCGCGAGCAGATCGCCACCTGGGAGGGCACCCAGGGTGAACTGCTGGAGTCGATTTTCGACAACCAGCAGGACATCAGCAGTTCCCTCCAGGGCCGCACTTTCCAAGGGTTCTGGGACTACCTGATGTCGCCCCGGCTCCGCACCGAGTTGCAGGACCTGCTCCAGCGCGCCACACGGATCGAAGCGCTGGCCAAGACGGACAGCCTGCAATCGGTGGCCAACCTCCACCAGGACTGGCTGCCCGCCGTCGAACAGACCCAAGCCACCGTCCGGCAGCTTTCCCAGCAAATGCGGCGGCTCCTGGACGACAAGGTGTTCCTCGAGAACAAGCGCATCATGCAGCTGATCCGTAGCATCGAATCCGGCGCGCTGGGCACGCGGGAGGCACCGCCGCCGGGCGCTTTCATGGAGATTGAGGCGCCGTCCGTGGACGTGGTGCTGCCCTTTGAGCGGCCCCTCTATGAGCCCAGCCGGAAAGTCCTGGTGGACGACTCCGTTGAAACGGCCGACGACGCCGATGTGGACGCCTCGGCCCTGTTCGGCCAGTTCTTCGTGGACAAGGAACGCCTGCGGGCCAACATCGACGCCGTCCTGGCCGGGGCGGAGCAGGCCACGCTCGCCGAGGTCACGGACGCCTACCCGCTCACCCAGGGCCTGGCGGAGGTGGTGGCGTACTACCAGCTGGCCACGGAATCGGACTGGGCCACCATCAACCCGGAGCAGTCCCAACACCTGACCTGGCAGCTGCAAGACGGCAGCATCCGCGAAGCCACCATCGAACAGATCATCTTCGGAAGGCCGGCATGAACCCCGCCACAGCTGACACTGAAACCCGCACGCCGGAGGAGCTTCCCGCCGTCGTCACCCGGCTCTTCAAGGGCGTACTGTACGCGGAGAACGATGAGAAGCTATGGCAGTCGCTGCTCGGACTGACTTCGCACGTGCGCGACTACGTCTCGGTGCTGGGCCTGGAGCTGGTCCTGGACGAATCCGAAGGTTACGCGTTCCTGCGGTCCAAGGATGATCCGGACGGCAGGCTCCCCCGGCTCATCGCCCGCCGCACCCTGACGTTCAACGTCAGCCTCCTGCTGGCCCTGCTCCGCCGGCGCATGATGGAGTTCGACATTAACAGCAGCGAGGTCCGGCTCATCATGACCGAACAGGAGATCGCGGACATGGTCTCGGTGTTCCTGCCCGAGTCCAGCAACGAGGCCCGCGTCCTGGACCGGCTTGGGGCTGACATCAAGAAGGTCGTGGATCTCGGTTTCCTGCGCAAGCTCAAAGGGCAGGCGGACACCTACGAGGTGGCACGGATCCTGAAGGCATACGTGGATGCGCAGTGGCTGGAGGAGTTCGACGCGCGGCTGGCTGACTACCGGGCGACACTCGCCGGTGCGCCTCCCAGCACAGCGCCGACTTCTGCGGAGGGAACGTCCGGGCTCGGGAACGGGGAAGACCAATGACGGCGGACCTGCAGGAGAGCCTGTTCAGCCTGGACGACACCGCGGACGACGCCGGCACTCCCCCGGGCTTCCGGCTGCACCGCCTCGAGCTGCTGAACTGGGGTACGTTCCACCAGGGGGTGCGCACGTTCCGGCTGGACGGTGCGAACAGCCTGCTCACCGGCGACATCGGCTCGGGCAAGTCCACCGTGGTGGATGCGATCACCACGCTGCTGCTTCCGGCGCACAAAATCGAATACAACAAGGCCGCAGGGGCGCAGAAGAAGGAACGCTCCCTGATGTCGTACGTCCGGGGCTTCCACAAGAGCGCCCGGAGCGCCGGCGGGGAGTACTCCAAGCCGGTGCCTTTGCGTCAGACGGGACAGCTGACCGTGGTGCTGGGCGTCTTCCACAACGCGGTGCTGGGCAAGTGGGTCAGCCTGGGGATTACGCTGTGGGCCACGCAGGAGGCGGGGCAGCCCAACCGCTTCTACTCGCTCGCTGAGGCGGACCAGTCGATCGCTGCGGACTTCAGCAACTTCGGCCAGGACCCCCTGAAGCTGAAGAAGAAGCTCCGCGCCGCTGGAGCCTCGGTCCATGATGCCTTCGAACCGTACTCGGCCGCGTTCAAGCGCCAGTTCGGGATCAGCGGCAACCAGGCCATGGAGCTGTTCCACCGCACGGTCTCCATGAAGCAGGTGGAGAACATCACGTCGTTCGTGCGGAGCAACATGCTGGAGGAGGACGACGTCGCCACCCGGATCACCAACCTGATCCACCACTTCGACGACCTGAAGAAAGCCCACGACGCCGTCCTGCGGGCCAAGGACCAGATCGCCCTGCTGACACCCATCAGGGAAGGCGCCGCGCTGCACGCCGGGCTGACCGCGGACGACGCCCTGGCCCGGAAACAGCGTGACCAGCTGCACCCCTGGTTCACGGACCGGAAGCTGCAGCTGAGCCTGCAGCACCAAACGGAGCTGCAGCAGACGGGCGTCCGGCTCAGGGAGGACTCGGCACGGCTGAACGGCGAGGTCAAGCAGCTGCGCCGGGATCTTGCCGGAGTGGAAGAGGACATCCGGACGAATGGCGGTGGACGGCTCACAGCGATCGACGCCGAGCTGGCCTCACTGGAGACCAAGTCTGCCGAGCAGAAGCAGCGGTTCGAGGCCTACTCGGCGGCCGCAGCGGACCTCGGCCTGCAGGCGCCGCAGGACCGTGTCCTCTTCGACGCGAATCGGGCGCGGCTCGCCGGGGTGGAACGGGACTTGGCGGCGCGCTCCGAGGCGCTGCATGAAGAGCGCACCAAGCTGTCCATCCAGCAAACGGAACTCACCTCCAGGTCAGCGGAGATCAAGGCCGAGCTCACCAGCCTGCAGGCCCGGCGCAACCTGATCCCGCTCCCCCAGTTGGACATCCGCCGCCGGCTCTGCGAAGGCACCAAAATCCCGGACAGCGACCTGCCCTACGCAGGCGAGCTGCTCAAGGTCCGCGAGGGCGAAGCCGCGTGGGAGGGCGCCGCGGAACGGACCCTCCACGGGTTCGCCCTCTCGCTCCTGGTCCCCGCGGAACACTACGCCGCGGTCAGCAGCTGGGTGGACGCCAACAACCTCCGCGGCCGGCTGGTGTACCTGAGGATCGGTGAGTCCTACGCGCCGAAGGCTGCGGAGCCGGGGACGCTGGCCGCGAAGATCGCCATCAAGCAGGGCACCCCGTTCCGGGACTTCCTGCAGGATGAGCTCAGCAGCCGGTTCGACTACTTCTGCTGCGAGAACCTGGCCGACTTCCGCCGCTACCCCAAGGCACTGACGGCGAACGGCCAGCTCAAGGGCGGCCGCGGGCGGCACGAGAAAGACGACCGGAAGGACCTGGCGGACCGGCGCAACTACGTGTTGGGCTGGGACAACCACGACAAGATCGCCGGGTTCCGCGCCGATCTTGATGAGGTGCAGGGCAAGCTGAAGGTGGTGGCCGGGCAGCTGGATCGGGTCAATGGTGAGCTCGGGGCACTGGGCCGGCGGAACCGGCAGCTGGGCGTGGTGGGTTCCGTCGCTGAGTTTGGCGAGATCAGCTGGCAGGCCACGGCCCGCAGCATCGAGGATCTGAAGGCGGAGAAGCGTGCGCTGGAGACCACCAGCGATGTCCTGCAGCAGCTCATGGCCAAGCAAAAGCAGGTCACGGCGGAGCTGGAGCGGCTGGAAGAGAAGGTGGGCAAGCTCCGGGAGCGGCTTGGCGCCAATGAAAAGGACGCGCGGGACATTGCGGAGGCAATCGAGGAGTGCCGGGCGGTGCTGGGTGAGACGCCGGTGACGGACGACGCCGGGGTGCTGGCCGCCGTCGGACGCCTCGCCGAAGCGGCACTTGGCGGCAAGCCGCTCACCTACAAGAACACGGCCGCGTTGGAAAGCACAGTCCGGAACGGGCTGACGGACACCATCGACGCGCTGTCCAAGAGGATCGCCCGTGCCGCGGAGAGCACCGTCCGGCAGATGGCGGACTTCCGCAACAAGTACCCGAACGAAACCACCGACGTCGACGCCTCGCTGGAGGCGGCGGCGGACTACAACCGGCTGCTGGAGCAGCTGGTGGGCAACGACCTGCCCCGGTTCGAGAACCAGTTCAAGGACCTGCTGAACCAAAACACCATCCGCGAGGTGGTGGCGTTCAATGCGTTCCTGGACCGCCGGCGGCAGAACATCATTGACCGGATCGGCGAGATCAACCAGTCCCTGTCAGGTATTCCTTACAACACGGGCCGGCACATCCAGCTGGAGCACCAGGCCACGTCGGACCAGGACGTGCGCGAGTTCGGCAGCGACCTGCGGGCGTGTTCGGAGGGGACCATCGGCGAGACAGAGCAGTACTCGGAGCAGAAGTACCTGCAGGTGGAGCGGCTGATCGACCGGTTCCGCGGCCGGGAAGGCCTGACGGACCTGGACCGGAAGTGGACGGCCAAGGTGACCGATGTGCGGAACTGGTTCACGTTCTCGGCGTCGGAGAAGTGGACAGAAACCGGCGAGGAGTACGAGCACTTCACGGATTCCGGCGGCAAGTCCGGCGGGCAGAAGGAGAAGCTGGCGTACACCATTCTCGCGGCGGCGCTGGCATTCCAGTTCGGCCCGGGGTCCGGCAAGGGAGCGGGCAGGAACGCCGGCAGCGGCAGGAGTTTCCGGTTCGTGGTCATTGACGAGGCGTTCGGACGCGGCTCGGACGAGTCCGCCCGTTACGGGCTGGAGCTGTTCCAGCGGATGAAGCTGCAGCTGTTGATCGTCACTCCCCTGCAGAAGATCCATGTGATTGAGCCGTTCGTATCCCACGTTGGGTTCGTGGCCAACACCAATGGCGACGATTCGCACCTTCGCAATATGACGATCCAGGAGTACCGCGAGGAGAAAGAGCAGTATGCCCGCTGAGTCCTGGACCACGCTGGCAGCCTTGCGTTCGCAATCACTGAAGTCGTGGAACAGCGGTGCCTTGCTGCGCGAGTTGCTGGAACCCGCCGGAGTGTACCCTCGACGTCGTCCGTTGAAACGGCCGACGGCGGCAGAACTGCTCAGCGACTACGCTGCGGTCCGCGCGTGGGCTGCTGAGCTTTTTTCCGGGGCAGGTGCCTACTCATTGGAGACCGTGGAGACCGGGCGGCGGACTGCGGGGGCCAATTCCCTTCCCGCCGCGGCTGTCTTTGCCACTGTTGAGGACGAGATCGGCTTCGTTGGGAAAGCGCGGGAGGCCGGCGTGTTCCGGTCACTGACCGAGGGCTTGGCCGGACTGGATCCCAAACTGGTGGACTGGGCAGCGAGGCGCCCGATGAAGCTGCTCGAGCTGGGGCCGGACGCCTTGACTGCGGCGCGCGTCGCGTTGTGGCTGCGGGACAACCCGGCGCCGAATATCTACGTCCGCCAGTTAGGTCTACCTGGGGTGCACACGAAATTCATCGAGCGGCACCGGCAGGTTATTGACCAAATGCTGGCTTCCTTGGAGCCTTCTCCCTGCGACCAGGAAATATCCGCCGGTGACGACGAGCTGGAGTCGCCGGGCCACGATGCGGCGCTCGAAGACAGCGCGGGAAGGACACCTGCGGCGAGGTTCGCACGCCGGCACGGGTTCCTGCACCCTCCGGAGTTGGTGAGGTTTCGTCTGTTGGATCCTGAGGCTGACCAGTTCTGTGGGGCACGGGACATCACATTGACAGCCGAAGCGTTCGGCGGGTTGCGGCTGCCGGTGGAGACCGTCATTGCAACGGAAAACCAGGTGAATTTCCTGGCACTTCCTGACCGCCCGGGGACGCTGGCACTGTTCGGCGGAGGGTACGGGTTCTCGTCGCTCCGGGACGCGGCCTGGCTGCGGGACTGCCGGGTCCTCTACTGGGGCGACATTGACACACACGGCTTCCGGATCCTCGACCAGCTCCGGGCGGTCCATCCGCACGTGGAGAGTGTGCTGATGGATGAGCGAACCCTGCTTGCACACAAGGATGCTTGGGGTAAGGAAGCATCCCCCTCGCGGGCGGCGCTCGGGAGGCTGACGGCGGCCGAAGCGGTGTTATACGAATCGCTGGGAAACGACACCTATGGCTCGAATGTTCGTCTGGAGCAGGAACTGATCAACTGGCAGTGGGCGCTCCAACAGCTGGGGTCCTAGTCTTTATCCCAGTTACCGGGCCAGGCCGAGAAAGACCGCGAGCGACTGCTCAACAGCCACCATCGTTTCCGAATCAACGCGCCCTATCCTGTGCCCAAGATTGGATCGGCGCACGGTTGTGAGCTTGTCGACCATGATTTGGCTTACTCGATCCAAACCGTTCAGTTGGCCCGCGTCAATGGTTAGCCTCAGCAGTGGAGCATCCGCGAGGTGCGACGTCAGGGGTAGGAGAGTAACAGACTCGGACTCGGCAAAGAGGTCGTCCTGGACGATGAGTGCCGGCCGGGGTTTCTGGGCATAAGTTACGCCGGATACCGTCCACAACTCGCCGCGGTTCACTCCGGCCAGTCTTCTGAAATCTGTTCGACGAAATCCTGGTCGTCTGTAGCGCGGTCAGCGGCTGCGGCGGCGCGCGCCTGCCGCTGGGCCTCGCGCTTGAACTCGTCTGTGCGCGCATCCGGCACCCACATCTGTATTTGACGAAAGCCACGCTCACGCATGGCTATCCGATGCCGCGCGACACGGTCCCTAACGCTCATGGAATCAACGTTACATGTAACGCACCCCTCTGTCAGCAATCACTTTCTGTTGCGCAAATCGCGCAGTTGCAGTTGCGCTAAACGCGCAGCACCCCATATGATCTACATCATGCTTCGAGCCGAGCGCTCGGCTCCTTTCCCCCGACAACAATGAGGTTGCTACATGTCTGTCCCGATCAAGGCCACCATGGAAAAAGTTCCTGGCGGCATGATGCTGATCCCCCTGCTCATCGGTGCCGTCCTCGGCACTTTCGCACCGGATTCGGCCAAGTTCTTCGGCTCCTTCACCGGCGCGCTCTTCACCGGCGGCACCACCATCCTCGCGGTGTTCTACGTCTGCATGGGCGCGAGCATCGATATCAAGGCCACCCCGTACATCCTGAAGAAGGGCGGCGTCCTCTTCGGCAGCAAGGTCCTGTTCGCCATCATCATCGGCGTCGTCGCCGGCAGGTTCCTGGGCGAACTTCCCATCGACGGCGGAATCCTGAGCGGCCTGTCTGTCCTGGCGATCCTTGCCGCCCTCAACGACACCAACGGCGGCATGTACATGGCGCTCATGGGCCAGTACGGCAAGCCCAAGGACGTAGCCGCCTACTCCGTGATGACCTTGGAGTCCGGCCCCTTCCTGACCATGGTGACCCTCGGCGTCGCGGGTTTGTCAGCCTTCCCGTGGCAGGCCCTGGTGGGCGCCATCATCCCCCTGCTCCTCGGAGCCATCCTCGGCGCCCTGGATCCTGCCATGCGCAAGTTCCTGTCCTCCGCGGCCCCCGTCCTGATTCCGTTCTTCGCCCTCGCTCTTGGCTTCGGTCTGAACCTGGGACAGGTAGTCAACGCTGGCCTGCTCGGAGTGGGACTGGGCCTGTTCGTGCTGATCGCCGGCGGCGCCGTGCTCTTCTTCGCCGACAAGCTGACCGGAGGCTCCGGCATTGCCGGCCTGGCGGCAGCCACCACCGCGGGCAATGCAGCCACGGTTCCCATGCTGGTGGCGGCAGCCAACCCGGCCTACGCTCCCGCAGCCGGACCCGCCACAGTGCTGGTTGCCGCGTCCGTGGTGGTCACCGCCATCGGCTGCCCCCTCATGGTCGCTTGGTACGCTAAGCGCCTGAAAGCCAAGCAGACCGTGGAAACTCCTGAGGTGTCCCGAGCAGTATGAACACCACCGCAGCCATGCGCTGGGCGATCATCGCCGACGACCTGACGGGAGCGGCGGATGCCGCCGCAGCCTACGGGCCCACGCACCGCAGTTCCGTCGTCCTCGACGTCGACAGCACGTGGCCCGCCGCCCAGATCCTTTCGGTCAACACCGAGAGCCGCTACCTGGCCCCGGCGGAAGCAGCCAGGGCGGTCACGACGGCGGCAGACCAGTCTCTGCGTCAGCACCGGCGGGTCTTCAAGAAGATTGATTCGCTGCTGCGAGGCAACGTGGGCGTGGAAGTTGCGGCAACCTTGGCGCGGCTGACGCAGGGCCGCGGCAAGGGCCTGGCGGTGGTGGCTCCGGCGTTCCCCGGCACGGGACGGACCACCCTCGGCGGCATCGTGCACGTCAACGGTGTCCCCCACACGGCAGGAAACTTCGACGGCGACGTCGCGGCGGCGCTTGCCGCCGGCGGCCTCACCGCCGAAGTGGCCGGCACCAGCGGACGCACGCCGGAGGAACTGGCGCGGCACCTGAGGGACGTGCAGGACCGCGGGATTGACGCCGTCGTACTGGACGCCGTTTCCGATGCTGACCTGGAGGCCATCGCTGCCGCTGCGGGCCTGCTGGACTTTCCGGCGCTCCTGGTCGGGTCAGGCGGCTTGGCAGGGCACATCGCGCCCCGCGACGAGGCTGCAGCTGCGCGGAATGCGCAGGTGCGGCCCGTCAGCCGGACCCTGACCGTGATCGGCAGCTACTCCGGCCTTGCACGGCAGCAGACCGATGCGCTGGTCGCGGCCGGCGCCGAACACATCACCCTGGACCACGCCACCCTGGATGACACGGCCGTCCCGCGCCTGGTTGCCCAGGCAATGGCCCGCACGGACGTAGTGCTGACGCCGGACCCGATGGGGGCCGTGGACAAGTCGCAGGCCCTTGTGGTGGCGGAGGCCCTGGCCCGTGCCACCGCTGCCGGCATCGGGCACTGCGACGCCCTGGTCCTCACGGGCGGGGAGACGGCCACGGCTGTCCTGAAAGCCCTCGGCGCCGACAGCTTCACCGTCCTGGGGGAGATCGAACCCGGCGTCGTGATGAGCCTGCTGCCCGGGACACTCCCCCTGCTGGTCACCAAGGCCGGCGCGTTCGGGGACGCCGGCACGCTGGCCCGGACCACACGATTTCTTACTGGCACCACGACTGAAATGAGTATCAAATAATGGGACGCCCGATCGTAGCCATCACCATGGGTGACGCCGCCGGCATTGGCCCGGAAATCATCGTCAAGGCCCTGGGGGACAGTGAACTCCGGTCCAAGGCACGGATGCTGGTCGTCGGTGATCTTCGCCGGCTGCAACTCGCCGCGGACGTCGTCGCCAGCGCGCTGACCCTGCGCAAGGTGTCCGCACCGTCGGAGGCCCTGTTCGACGAGGGCACCATCGACGTGCTGGACATCGACTGCATCCCGGAGGACCTCGCATGGGGCGAGCTGTCTGCCGCAGCCGGCCACGGTTCCTACCTCTTCATCGAGAAGGCCGTCCAGCTGGCCATGGACAAGCAGGTGGACGCCATCTGCACCGGGCCGCTGAACAAGGCGGCGCTGCACGCCGCCGGCCACAAGTTCCCGGGCCACACGGAACTCCTGGCCGAGCTGACCGGCACCGAGGAAGTGTCCATGATGCTGACCGCGCCCAAGATGCGCGTCATCCACGTCACCACCCACATCGGCCTGATCGACGCGATCGCCAAGATCAACGGGGACCTGGTGTACCGGACCATCAAGCGCGGCTATGAGCTGCTGCGTGCCTCCGGCATCGAGAACCCGCGGATCGCCGTGTGCGCCATCAACCCACATGCCGGCGAGAACGGCCTGTTCGGCTACGGCGAGGAGGCGGAGAAGATCCAGCCGGGCATCGAAAAGGCCCAGGCGGACGGCATCGATGCCTTTGGCCCGCTCCCGGCGGACACCCTGTTCTTCCTGGCAGGCCGCGGCGACTTCGACCTGGTGGTGGCCCAGTACCACGACCAGGGCCACGGCCCGGTGAAGGTCCTGGGCCTGGAGAACGGCGTGAACATCACCGTGGGCCTGCCCGTGGTGCGCACGTCCGTGGACCACGGCACCGCCTTCGACATCGCCGGCAAGAACATCGCCGACCACGAGTCGCTGCTGGAGGCGCTGCGGCAGGCAGTGGATCTGGCGCCGGCACGCGAAGAGGCTCTGTAGCGTCAACCAGAAGGACGGCCGGTCAGCGTAGGATTGCTGACCGGCCGTTTCGCTGACCCCTGGCTGCGGGGACACGTCGGGGGCCGGAACTAGCATGGGTACCACTGCCACCGCCATGCCCACGGGAAGGAGACCGGGAATGCTGAGCGCAAACGCGCGGCGCGAGGAGATCTACCACCTTGCCGTGACCACCGGCCTTGCCTCCGTGGAGGAACTCTCCGCCCGGTTCGAGGTGACCGCGTCCACCATCCGCCGCGACCTGGCGTTGCTGAACGGGCAGGGCCGGCTGGCCCGCACCTACGGCGGGGCGATGGCCCTGGGCGCGCACCCGGAGGCGTCGCTGCGGCAGCGCACCGGCGAGGCGTTCGAGCAGAAGCACGCCATCGCCCGCTGGGCAGCTTCCGTGATCCGGCCCGGGGAGAACATCCTGCTCGACGCCGGCTCCACCGTGGGTGCCCTGGCCCACGAACTGCGCGGGTTCGAGAAGCTGTCCGTCACCACGCCGGGCATCAACACCATGCAGGAACTCGCCGAGTCCGAGGGCATCGAGGTGGACTGCCTGGGCGGCCGGCTGCGAACAGTTTCGCAGAGTTTTGTGGGACCGCTGGCCGAAGCGGCGCTGGAGCGGATGAGCTTCGACCGGGTTTTCCTGGGCGCCGACGCCGTCACCGCCGAGGACGGCATCTGCGAAGCCGACCACGCCCAGACCCGGCTCAAGGAGCTCATGGCCCGCCGCGGCCGGGACGTGTACGTGCTGGCGGACTCGTCCAAGCTCGGGCTACGGCCGTTCCACGCTTGGGCGCGGCTGGCACTCCCGTGGACTCTGGTGACGGACGACGGGGCCGACCCCGCCCAAGTGCAGAAGTTCCGGGACGCGGGGGTCCAGGTTGAGGTGGCCTCCGTGGAAAGTTGAGGCAAAAGCGATGACCCTCTTAATTGAGGTTCTTTTTCCTCATGTCCATCCATATCAAGATGTCGGCCAGGCGTAGCAGTGAGAGGGTCCGGCCATCGGTTGTCCGGACTTCCGAAGCGAGCTCGGACATCCAATCCCTGTTCTCGCAGATATCCTTCCAAAGCGCCCCGCGGAGTAGTCGAGACTCGGTGTCCATCACGCTATAGAAGCCACGGACGTATGAGTCGTTGAGCGGTACAACGTGGGGACGACGGCGATGCAAAACCTTCGAGACGGTGGTGGGAGTCCAGTACGGTACATGTTCTGTTGCTGCATTTGCGGCAGCCAAACTAACTACACACTTCTCCAGATCATCGATGGAGTCGAAATCTTCAAACGACGGAGCTTCGGCTAAGTCCGAAAGAGCTGTGTCCAGCTTTTGGCGCAGTTTCTGCGCTGGGCCGTCTCCGACCGCGAAAAGGGGCACGACTTCTTGCCAGCCCAGTTTCAAGCTCAGCAGATTTGCCATCAGTACGTCGGCTGGTGAGAGAGGACTGCTCAAATCCGACTGGACATCATAGGTTGTGAAACTGAAAAGTGAAGTCGGAGAGGTGTAACTGGCAACTACTTCGCCCGCCGTTGCGCGAAGTTCTGACAATCCCCTACTCATAATAGGTACCCCCGTGGCCTTTAACTCGTTGCAGATCGGTCTGAAAACGCACTTGAGATAGCTTACGAACGATTCATATGGTGGCCGCGGTGCCATTCAAAATATGCGCGGGAGTCGTTTGCGAAAGAGGAACAACGCCGGTTGAGGAGTGATTCCAGCCTCCCGTCCACATTGGTTGAGCGGCGAATCCCCCGTTCGACAATTCCATTGCTGCCAACGACGACGTAGCCGAGCTCGTATAACGCGTCGCAGCCGAACAAACATGCAAGCATGGCGATGTTGAAGGTGTCCATGCGTTCTGCTTCCGTGCATGCCCACCTTGGTTTGATGTGGGCCCCCACTAGCAATTCCTCCGGCAACGAAGAGCCACAGAGGCAGCAGACGCTGCCCCATCGTTGGATCTGTTGGCGCCGCAGGAAGCTTTGTTCCGCCCGCACAGCAGTGAGAGCCAGCCGGTCACTGCTTCCTTGGACGGGCTGAGGACTCACTTCAACACTCGAATCCTGCACCTTCTCCACGGGCTTCAAACCTGCAAGGCCCAGTACTGCTAAACCAGCAGCTTTGCTAATTGGAAAAAAATACCCGCGGCGAAGAGTGCCATGCGCAGTTACTGGGCCAAAGCCCCTATCGAGCTCTTCAAGGACTTCGCTTCGTCCCACCTGAACTTCCCGTACGGGCTCAACCAAGACCAGGTTTCCAACAGTTTTCGTCGAGCTCTCGAGATAGCCACGCGGAGGATAGGCCAGCTGCGGCACCGTGGCCACACGGCTAACAGCACGAAGTTCCGGGCTGTCGTAGTGGAACACGATGTCGCCCAGGCTGGCGTTTTGCAGGCTAAGCCAGTGATCAACCCGTTGTCCGTTTTTTCCAACCAACGGAGCCCAGAGGGTCCGATCCTCGAAGACCGGATCAAAATTCTGCGATTGATTAGCCCACCAGAAATTGGTTGAAGAATCCACTTGCACGACGTCATTAGGTTGGGGTGAAGTCTCACTCCTGAGGTCCACCAGCGTGTAACCGAGCCGCTGCAGTATCGCGCGTGTTTCATCTCCGCCCGACAAACGAGGCACCGCCTCTTTGGAACAAGCAAACTGCAGTTGGTAGGCCATAGCCAACAGCGGTTTGCTATCAATGCGTTGACCTTTATCGAACACAACGTAGCGGTTGGACTCCTTGAACTTAGTGCGCTCAATGAATGTTTCGCCGCCTAAGTTATGCCACATTGCAATTGCCCGAACGACGCTTTCACGTTCCAAGTCGAGCCAAGTCCTTCTCACAATCGGCACTGCCCCTTCTAAGACCATGCTTTCACTTTGATCACTTCTAGTTATGGCACTTGTTGGCAAGCCGATGGGCGAGGCCAGCGCCGGAGTTGGCCCCGCCCTGGAGCATGAGCTATATGCCCGCGCCGAAGGAGATGATAGTCGGATCTGCCTTCCTGTAGGCCGAAAAATCAACTTCGCTAAAAGCAGCTCCGGCAATCGTGGACTTTGCTGGTACCAAGAAAGCCCAAGTCATGTTGGATTCGAAGCCAGGCTGCAGTTGAGCATTACACTCCGGGTTGTCTTTGATCTTATAAATGTTCTCGATCGGACTATAGACCTGCGATGAACTGTTGAAGACCTTTATGTCTATCGGATAGCTACAGGTGAGATCTATTGGCGCTTTCCCGTTGTTTGTCACGACGGCCTTTACCACTACGTACCGTCCGCCGGATTGAGCGGGTACGTCCTCGTAGGTTTCAAAACCGCTGCCAGAACGATAAGTGGACGTGTTTTGAGTGACTGTCGGTGACGACACAGCCGACACCACTTTTATTTGTACCCCACCGTTCGTGGCAACATCTCCAACCTTGGCGAACGTCGGCTTCGGTGTAGGGGTGGGAGTTGGACTTGCACTTGGACTTGGGCTTGGAACCTTCTTTTCAGCTACGGCAGTCGCAGACGGTTTAGCTGTTGATGACGGCGCTGGCGTGAAGGCAGGAGTCGTGAGTGGTGATCCGCAACCCGCAGTGACCATGAGGACACCTGCCATGGCTGCGAGAACTCTGAATTTCATAAATCCCCATTTGATAAATACGAGTTGATGGCCTGTCTGCTTAAGCCGGGGCTGATCCGCTTCAGGGGAGATCGCAAGCTGCGCGCACGCAAGTGCGTCTCTGCTCGTGGTGATGACAAATGCGGTCAATTCCCCCAAGTTGAACAGGCAGTGCAAGCCGTACGAGTGACATGGACTGCGCACCGCCAATCCTTTCATTCCAAATCGACAGCGGGCCTTCGTCTAACGCAGCTTTGGATCAATATTTGCTCAAGGGTCAGCTAGGTATCCTCTCGGAAGTTAGCAGAGTCGTCTTGAGCGTGGTTCACGACACTACAGACACCCGAACTTGGGGCTTTCGGAGGACACCACTTACGGGCTTGAGGCAAGCTATACCCATCGCAGCCTGACGTGTACGTGCTGGCTAGCTCCTAGAGACTTGGACCCCGGCCATTCCCTGCCTAATCGGCCTTGGCTTTGCCGGAACGTTGGTTACGGACGACTGCGTCAATCCCGCACGGGTGCAGACGTTCCGCGACGCGGGGTACAGGTTGAGGTGGCCTCGGTTTCCGGCTAACTTCCGCAGGGTAGGCTACTTCGACAACGAACTAAAACCCTGAACGATATGGAGACAGGCATGCACGCCGTGCTCGAATACACTTACGCCGACGACTACCTCGAAAGCCGCGAACAGTACCGCGCAGACCACCTCAAGGCAGGGTGGGAGTCAGTCGAACGCGGCGAGCTTCTGCTGGGCGGCGCTGTTGGCGAAGTCCCCACCAAAGGCCTTTTGATCTTCACCGGCGACAACGCGCTCGAGGCCGCCAAAGCCTTTGCAGCCGCAGACCCTTACGTCATCAACGGCGTCGTGACGGCGTGGACTGCCAACCCGTGGACAACGGTCCTCGGAAACGAAGCGGCCACACCTCTGCACCCATAAGTCCCAAGCTGTACCGCAACGGTGCTTGTCGAGGTGCCGGTCCCGGCCGACTCGGCCATGTCCCTGCTCACCCGGTACTCCCGGCTGGCTTAGCCCGGCCAATCCTTCGGCTCTGAAGCTCAGCAAAAATTGAGCTAAATCTGGGACATCGGCGTGCACGCCGCCTATAGGATTTGCTGGGCATCCCGAACCTGGGAAGCCCGGCAAACAAAAATGGGGGGGAATCAATGCCGGAACTCGGCCGCATCTACTGGACCCGGCAAGGCCTTCGTTTGGCTTACTCTGCGGTGCTGATTTGGCTCGCCGCCTCGGTGATGACGGCTCTCATGGCAAAGGGAACACCGGTTTCCGGTTCGGGGCCATCCGTTGCCGCTGAAGTGTTGCGAGGCATGATCGACCGCGTCGTCTCCTCAGCTGTACTTCCAATCGTGTTCGTGGTCTTGCTCGGCGTCGCCGCAGCCGTCGCCACCAGCCGCGACGTGCGGCGCCGCGACCCGGTCCGCCGCTTCACCCGCCAGCAACGCCGTGAAGGGATGCTCCGCGCCGGCGGCCTGTGCGAGTTGGAAGCCGGGTTCGGGCGCCGCTGCGGCCGCCCGGCCGAGCACGGCGACCACTTCTATCCGTGGTCCAAGGGCGGCTCTACGAGTCTGAAGAACTTTGTCGCCGCATGCGCCAGATGCAACCGCGCCAAGCGTGCCAAGATCCCTTCCCCCACCCAGCAGCGCCGGATGGAGCGACGACGGCGGGAGTACCTGCCGCCGTCGGTCTCCGTCACCGTGGGCGAACGTCAACCGCTCCATTAACGCAGGTAAATCGCGACGAGCCCTGGAGCTACGGCGGGCGTCGTCCGTTCATCCAAGGCACGTCCGCTATCGGATGCTTGGCCTCCACTCTTTTTACGAATACAAACTAAACCGGGACTCTGACGGACACCGCTGGGAATAGAAATAGGCGCATACTCCCATATGAAAAGCCCATCATCGGCACGTTTCCCCCTCTCCAAGCCCCGACTCGGTCCGAGGAGATTGTTAAGTGACCAAAGATGACAGTGCTTCATCTACTCAAAAATCAAAAGCGAAGCGACAGAACCCTGTACGTGATGAGGGCGAGAAATCACTGGCGCACAAATTTCCAGAACTGGCGGCACAATGGAATAAGGACAAAAATACGTTTCCTCCGACACACGTCAGACCGGGAAGCAACCGGCCGGTTTGGTGGATATGCGAAAAAGGCCATACGTGGTTAACCCCGCCGTATGTTCGAGCGAAGGGTCACGGCTGCGCCACCTGCCAGGGAATGAAGCCCAGCGAGAAGAACAACTTGGCTTTTGTCCGTCATGACCTTGTCGCAACATGGCACGACGAGCGAAATTCAGTCGAATTACGCTTGTCCCCTACGGAGATAACAGCCCAATCCAATCGCAAGGTGTGGTGGATATGCCACAGGGATAACAGCCATGAATACAAAGCTTCTCCGGCCGCGCGCTTTCGAGGCAGTGGGTGTCCGTTCTGTGCTGGGAAGCAAGTCGACTCTTCCAACAGCGTCGCCGGGGTGAGGCCACTTCTAGCGACGGAGTGGGATCCGGAAAACGAAAAGGGACCAGGCGAAGTCGCCTACGGGAGCGACTACAGAGCATCTTGGATTTGTCGAGCTGACTCATCACACAAGTGGGAGGCTGTAGTCAGTTCCCGTCCGGCAGACGGAGCAGGGTGCCCGTTCTGCAGCGGCAGGCGTCCCACCGACGAAAACCGTTTGAGTATCAACCGACCCCAGCTCGCCCAGCAATGGCATCCAACCAAGAACGGAAAACTTACACCTGCAGACGTGTCCGTCGGAAGCAGTCGACGCGCATGGTGGATATGCCCGCAAAACTCTGAGCATGTCTGGTCAAGCTCTGTTGTTGCTCGTGCTCGGGATCAGGACGGCTGTAAATGGTGTGCACCAGCAACGCGCTCCAAAATCGACGTTGCTCTCGCATGCGAGTTCGAGGCAGCCTTTCCCGGGGACGTAGACCCCCAACAGCAGAAGCGCCTCGACCTAGGAGACTGCTGAACTAATCGGCGGATGTGGGGCGCGTCGACTGGACTGGTGGGTCTGGTGGTTAAGACTTGTCATATGCAGGGACGCGAGGACGCGCAACGCGGGTATTTGGATGTGGAGGCATTGGCCGGGGAGTTGTTGGCTCCGGGCAGTGTTTTCGCTTTTCTGGCCAAACRTCGGGGGCGGTTGTTTCCGGATTCGATGATGGAGGATTTGTTTCCGT
>NZ_JBFTLY010000020.1:0-90379 GCF_056396685.1 Pseudarthrobacter sp. 05T312 | reverse complement strand
CCTCGATCCGACCGGTGCCGGCAGGACCCGATGGACAATGCGCTGGAAGCCCGCTTTGAACGCCTTCGCCATCACTTTCAGCGACCGATTCCCGGCAGCCGAAAGCTACTAAAAGAAACCGCCGGATACACCGTTAATGAGATAGTCCCGGGCCAATCTGACGGCGGTGGTTATGCTGTCCTCGATTTCTGTGGTGGTAAGCCCTGTGATGTGGAAGTAGCGGTCGGCTTCTATTGTGGTGATCATTGGACCTCCGTCGTGGCCGCTTGGTAGTCGACTTTAAACTTTGATGCCGCGGGTCCGCGTCACTGTGCGATGGTCGGCAGGCTCTGGCGGGGAAAGCTGGGTGGTGTTGCGCGCCTGAGGGCGGCCAACTCGGAGAATGGGCCGCCCTCAGGCTTCGCGCTGCTGTCCTCGTGGGGCAGCTGAGATTCTTTGGTTTACGCGTCAGCTGCCGGTTACCTGAAGTGTTTCTGTTTCATTGAGTGCTACTTCAAGTGGCTGGGCCTGACGGAACCGCCTTAGGACGTTCCCTGTCATCTTGGCGATGTTGTTGTCGTAGTTGTTGTGGGAGAGCGCGGCTGTGTAGGCGATGGAACCGACTGAGAAGAAGCCGCCGCCTCCTTCCAGGGGGCAGTAGACGATGTCTGACCGGACGCCTGGGTGTTCGGTGCCGCCAGTGCCGGGCAAGGATTCGTACACTTCTTCTGCGGCCAGGAGGTAAGCGTCCGACAGTGGGCCTGATGTTGCGAGGACGAGTGTTCCGGGGGGCGAGCCGAGACCGGGCTGGTAGCAGTCGACTTCGGCGCCGGCGGCGCCGCCTCCCATGATCCCGAACTCGCCGAGGCGCTCGTCTTCACCGATTCCGTCGAAGATGAATTCTGCGGCTGGGGTGTGACTGTCCTCAAGTCGTTCGTAGTAGGTGCAGCGGTCAAAGCCCTGCGCGGCGAACCCTACTCCGGCGAGCTTCTGCGGCGGTAGGCCTTTGTTCCTCCAGATGCCGGCGAGTTCCCCGGATGTGGCGTGGCGTTTGTCTCCGTACGGGGACTGGTGGGGGCGCGTGCCGCCGTCGGAGCGTCGGAGTTCCATCAGGTGTGGCTGGTCGGGGTCGAAGGAGACGGTGGCGTAGAAACCGTTCCCGCCCAGGTACATCAGCCTTCCGCCGTTGGCGGTGAATTCCTCCAGGGCGGTGAGTTCGTTGCGTGTGACGTATTCGGGGTGGCTGCCTGTTATGACTACCCGGTAGTCGCTGAGAAGGCTGTATCCCTCGCGGTCGAGGTCTTCATCAGTGATGGCGTCGTAGTCGCAGTTCTCGGTTTCGAGCCAGTGAACGATGCACAGGTCTGCGGGCAGCCCCCATACGCCTTCGGCTTGGAACCATGCCCGGTGTTTGGGCTGGAGGGTCAGGATGGGTTTGCGGACGCTGCCGAAGACAACTCCGGAGCCATCGTTGTGGATTTCATAGCAGGAGCGGCCGAATTCGGGGTGATCCTGGAGCGTGAGGTCTTCGCGGTCCAGGATGGGCGTCCGGCTGACGATGATCTCGGCTCCGTCTGCCTCGAAGGCAATGCGGTCGTTGGCGTACGCGAGATATGTTGCTGTGGAGAACAGCACGGCGACGTCGTTCTTCTTTTCGCCGGCCCGGACAAAGAAGGGAAGGTACTGTTCCGCGCCTTCGGCAGTGAGTTTGGCCGCGTATACGCCGCTTGGCAGGTCAGAGGGAACGTTCAAAGTGAACGCTGTTGGCCAGCCGGCGTCGGTGATGTCGTCGTCGTGGAAGTGGATTGCGTCGTATTCATCGGGGACAAGCCGGAAGTCATCCACCAGACCGGTGAAGGAGTGTCCTGCGACGGCTCGGGTTGGTGCGTTGTGACATGTTCCGTGGAGCTGGTTTGGTGATTCGTCGATGACGTCCCACAGGAGCAGTCCGTCATCACGGCTGCTGCGTCCAAAGTGCCAGTCAGCAACGGTCTCCGTTCTGGTGGGAGTGCGTCGCTGAATGGAGACATCGCCGATCTTGCCGTTGAAGCCGTTGGCTGCAAGCCATCGTTCGCCGTCTCGACGCGCTCCGGCGCCGATTCGGAACGGGGCTTCGGGTGCGCTGGCTGCAGGGATGGCGTCTGCGACGTTGTCTTCGGCTTCCAGGGGCAGTGCGTGGTCGGTGTACCGGTTCATGATGTTGGACAACGGTGCCTGCGTCAGATGGATCTGGCCATCTGCGGTGTTCACCTCGACCTGGAGGCTGTACCAATGATGTCCTTCCAGCGGGCTTTCAAGAGCCAGTGACTTCACGGTGCCCTGTTCGCTCCAGAGGAAGGTGGGTCGGCCGGCGTCCAGGACAAGTGCGTAGCCACTGGAGGACTCTTCGTCCCAGTTGCCCAGGATGACCTGCCGGTCGCTGCCTCCTCCGAATGAGTTCTGAGTGACGTGGTAGGCGCCGTAGTTACCGGAGCGGGAGCTCAGGGGCAACGTGGGGTACACCTTGGCTTTGATGACCAGTCCGTCCGGTTTCGTCATCAGCGAGGACGGGTCTGGCACCTCGACATAGGATCCGGGCTGGCATACGTATTGCGTGCCCTGTTTTTGACCATCGAATTCTGATGCAACCGGAGTTTCCAGGAAGCCCGGCCCGGCTTCGCCGGTGAACCCGTGCCGTAGGCGGACAAGTGAGGCTTGGTAAGCGGAGGGTCCCTCACAGCTGACGTGGAAGGAAATGCTTTCACCCGGGCGGGCGGCAAAACGGTCGGTGTAGCCGAAGATTTTCGGTTCGACGAGGATCTCGGATGAGGGGGCGGCTTGGGCAGTCATGGTTCAGCTCTCCAAAAAGTTCTTGCGACGCAGCGCGAACACTCCGCGTAGCGCGTTTTCATAGGTGTAGAAGGTTGAGGGCAGAAGAACCAGGTTTCCGGGTGCTCCTACGGTGATCCTGCCGATCGCCCAGGGACCGTTGGGGCCGAGGTTCAGGACGATCTCTTTGCCGTTGACCGAGGCGTTGCCCAGGGCCCGCACGACGCGTGCGGTCTTGTCGTCATGAGGTCCCAGCGGGCAGCGGTCGTACGCCGCTGCTACTTCATCGGTGAAGTCGCGGCGAAGCCGGGCGGAGAACCGCTGTTCAAAAATGCTCAGGAGTTCGGATGAGCGGTCCGCGCTGGTACGCATCAGTTCGCTCCCCTCCGGCAACAATTTGCTTGGCCACTTGGTGGACTGGTCCGCGGATTCAAGAGGTTCTCGCTTTCATTCTGAGATGGGATTGCTGTGGAGCGGGCTGGTTCGGGGAACTCCCCCGTTACCTGCGCTGAAGCGTTTTGTGTTCTAGGTAACTTCAACGTTAGGGCCGGGGTGACGGGAAAAATATCGGTAGTTTTGCGTAGTCCAGAGCCTCCTATTGGAGAGTGGAGCCCTCTCCTGCCGGGAGCCTTGGGGCAAAAGACTTCCTGACACGCCACGAAAGCACCGGGCGCTGCTAAGGCGGCAGACCCGGTGCTTTCGGCCCGTCGGTGAACGGCAAGGGGCGCGTGGCTGTCTAGAGACCGTCCTCGGTTTCGAGGGTGCGGCCGGTGCGCTTCAGAACGAGCGCGACGATCGTTCCTATGACCAGCCAGGAGATGCCAATGACTTTGGCCAGAATGTTAGTGCTGTAGAGGGCGTATCCGAGCACGGCAATGCCGAGGATTGGCGAGATCCAGTGCATGAAGTACTTCTTGCTGGACTGCCGGATTCCAAAGTGAATGATGACGCTGACGTGCAGCAGGATGTACGCGGTGAGTGCGCCGAAGGTGACCATCGTGACGATGAGTTCGATCTGGCCTACGGCCAGGACGCCGATAACGGCGGTGAGGATGGTTACGACGATCATGGCAGCGGCCGGAACTTTGTGTTTCTGGGTGACCACTGCCAGACGTCGGGGCAGCTGCCCGTCGCGGGCCATTGCGAAGATCATCTTTGAGGTGGTCGCGTGGGATACCAGCACGTTGGCAAAGAGCGCTATCAAGGCCGTGATCAGGGTGAAGACGATTTTGAACCAAGGCGCCACCACGGTTTCACTGATGTAGTAGAAGGCGTTGTTCACGGCGTCACCGTCGGCGAAGGGTTCGTTGTTCGGAACGAAGAGAGCCGCGAAGTAGACCTGCGCGACAAACATGGCGATGACTAGCCAGAGCACGATCATGGTCGCTTTCGAGACCGCTTTTCCGCCGCCCTTGGCTTCTTCATTGAGCGTCGAGATCGCATCGAAGCCGATGTAGCTAAGGGCAGCGACCGGGATGGCCGTGAACACGAGCTCCCAGGAGAAGAATTCTGGCTGATAGAAGGGTGCGAGGCTGAACTGCGCCCGCCCTTGAGTAATTGCTACCAAGGCTCCGCCCACGAACACGACGAGCGCTGCTCCTTGAATGATCAAAAAAATCATGTTCATCCGTGCCGTGACCACGATTCCGCGGAGATTGATGAAGGCGACCACGGCGATAAAGCCAATGACCCACACCCAGCCTGGAACTTCAGGCATGAGTGCTCCCATGGCGGATGCGGCGAGGATGCACAGCAGCGCCGGCAGGAGGAGGTAGTCGAGGAGGATGGCCCATCCAGAAAGGAAGCCAACGAATTTGCTGGTCCCCAAGCGGACATAGGAGTACACGGACCCTGCCACGGGGTATTCCTTGGCCATCTCCTTGTAGCTGACGGCGCTGAAGAACATGGCGATACCGGCGACCAGGTAAACCAAGGCGGCCATGCCGTGGGAGAAGTTGAAGATGGTACCGAAAACGGGCACGGGGGCCAACGGCACCATGAAGATGAGCCCATAGACAACGACGTCCGTGAGGGTCATGGTGCGATTGAGCTCTTGCTTGTAGCCAAGAGCCCCTAGTTTCTGCTGCTCGACGTCGTTGATCCCGGCGTCACTGGCCGGGGTAGCGTGACTGTCAGTTTTCATGGGCTATCTGTGCCTCTCGGAAGAAATCCTAGCCGTGAATTCGGCTCAGCGGATTCTGTAGGTGGATCGGTGAAAACGAGCGATCGATGGGCGCTCTGTGCTGTGATGCGGCCTCGTGGGCGGACGTTAATGGGACTTGGGCTGTCTTTGCTGCAGTGGGTCGTCAGGTTCCGTTGCGGGTGAGACGACAAAGGGAACAAATTCCTCGACGTTTAAGGCCTTTAGTCGCACGGCGTAGAACCCTGCCTGCAGTGTTTGTGGTATAGGGAGGACGATCCGCGATTTCCATCTCTCTGGATCTGGACGGCGGTCGAGCAGGTGGATGGCACCGTAGCTCTCCGGGGTCGTTCCGATGCCGTCGGCTATGCAGCTGCGGTGACCAGGGACGGCTCTCATCGGGGCGTTAACGCAGTGGGCGGGAAACGAGCCAACGACATCCGGAACCTGGTTTGTGTGGATCCCGCCCTCGGAAAGCCCTTCAGAGAAATCCCACGCCGCTACGAGGTCCGGGGCCTGGAGTCGCCGGGCGTGTAGCCCCCACAGATCAGTTGCCGGCGTGGACTTCGCGATCACGTAAGGCGACTCGATAGTTCCCTTGAAGGACTCTTCTGCGGCCATCCACCCTGAGACGTATTTGGCACTGGTGCCGAGCATCATCGGAACGGCTGGCAGTTGCTCGAGTCTGCGATGTCCGGCCGTTGTTTGGCTGCCGCGAAGTTCCGAATGGACTGATGCGGTACGAGGCTTCAGGAAAATAACGCCGAGACCGGCTGCGAGGTCATACGACGCGGCGACTTCGTACCAGAGGCCAGGACGAAGTTCTTCAGGAAGACTGAGTTCCAACCTGGCGTGACCGTCCCCGACCAGAAGCGTCAGCTTGCGCTTCTGCAGGAAGAGCCCAATGCCGCTGTTGCTGCTTGTATCCCAGGCGGTCACAACACCTTGCCAAGAAGCCTCGGGCTCGTCTGGCCGTATCAACGCTCCCAAGGTGACACCCTGAACTCCGGTAAGCGCACCTTCGCTGCCTGGAACTTCCAGAAACGGGCGAAGACAGGTTGCGTGGACCCGGCGTTCCGTCACCGCGTCAATAGTGCTGGTAACTGGCATGGCATCCATGAAAGATGCGATCGCTTCGCCGCGGTATTTTTCGATCCGCAACAACTGAGACTGAAAGTTGGAAGTTCCGCGGCATACAACTGTGAAACAGATGTCCTCGAGCGGCCCGACGTTGAAACGGTCTGCCTGCCCGTGGATCTCAAGGGAGGACATTGGCTTGCTCCTTGGTGCCAGATGCGTCGCCGGAATCGCTTCTGTCGTTGCAGCCGGCTGGCCGCGTTGCCCTGCCAAAGGGGCACTTCGTCTCACACTTGGTGTGAGTTCCGAGAAGAAGTTTTGGCTCATTGCTTGTCACTTTGTGCTCTTTCACGACTCAGGTGACGCTCATCACTCCGTGTGATCAAGCCTAGGAATACAGAGGTCCTGGCAACATCGGTATTTGTACGTACGCCCTGACGAAACCGGACGGCTGCGGCCTGCCTAGGCGTCCGTCAGGCCCGATACGAAAGAGAGGGCCGTATAATTAGCCCGTACCCGGAGGTCAGGATCCTCCCGTCTTGGAGGCCATCATGGTCAGCGGAAAGTCCCAAATTCTCCTCAAGGCAGCTTTCGCTGCCGGCGCAGCCCAATACCAGCGCGACGGCGCCAACGAGATTCTGCACGTTCTGGCCGACGGAACCAGGCACGACGCCGCCGCACTGATTTTCTGGAACCGTGCGCTATCCAAACACGACGTGCTGGCAAACGATGGCTACCAGCCAGAAACCCTCACAGCACTGGGTGACCCCTACGCTTCAACCAAAGCCCATCGGAAGCTGCTTAAGCTTCATCAACCGTTACGCATCGATGACCTGAAGTACGACTACCGGGATACGGAGCTGTACCAGACGGCGCTGGCACCCGCAGGTTTCGCGGATGGCATGAGCGCCTGCCTCATCTCCGACGACGGCCAATACGCGGGAATGCTCCACCTTTCCGCCTCCCGTTTCCACAACTTCGACGATGATGCCCGCGACCTTATTGGCGCGCTGTCCCCGATCGTCGCAGAGCTGTGCCGAAGGCAATCTTCCGGCTACCCAATACTGCGACTTCGCGAAGACTGTAGAGCAGCGCTCTTCGATGGACAGGATTCGCCTAGGCCCGTCATTTCCAGGGAGATGAGCGGTGTCGTATTTGACTCCCGGTTCAGGGACTTCGTCTCGCGCTTTCTGGCCGGACCGGCAGCTTCCGTGTCCGGGCTTTGGACCTCCGAGAAGGGAACCGTAGCGCTGGAGATCACCCGCACTGCCGGGGTGGCATCAGGCAAAGGTGACGTCGCTTTGATCGTTGAGACTCCAATGGAGCTTCCCTTCGGGCTGACAGCACGCGAAGCCGAGGTTACCGATCGCATTGCATTGGGGCGCTCTAACCAACAGATCGCATCTGAACTCGGCATTTCCATCCGCACCGTCACAACGCACGTGGAGAACATCCTCGTGAAGACGGCCCAGGAATCCCGAGCCGGTGTTGCTGCAGTAGCGATCAACGCCGGCCTTCGAAGACTCGACTCATACAGTACCTCCCTGTGAGGACCATCTGACCGCCGCAGATCATTAAGCACACGGAATCCGAGCCGCGAAGTGCACACACGGAAATCAGCAATGAAGGGGCGTGGGCTTATGTCCCACTTCCTTGGACGTGGAACAACCTCGTGGCGGAACACTCCCCGAGATCTATTGGTGGATGGCTCGGCGGAAAGCTTCGAAGCACCTGACGAACGCATGGGCCATGTCACCAGCGGCCGCCAAACAGCCCTCGCGAACACTCCGGTCGTCTCCGCACGCCAGCCGGCAGACGCAGTTGTCATGATCAACCGCGAGACGCTGGCCGCGGACCTCACGGCCACAAAGGATGGCTCTACCGTCCGTGTCCGCCTTGAACCATTCGCGGGGCTCCACAACGACCGCTACACGGTCTACTGGCCAACCGGACCGGTCCCCGAGGTCCGGACCGCCGAACTCGCCATCATGGATGCAGATGCAGCGACATCGGAGGCCGTCACCGACGCCGTCACCGCCGGCGAACAGCAACCAGAAGCTGACCATTTCTTCGCTGGCGAAGGCACGCGCGCCGCTGGACAGGACGGCCTGCACTGGCGAACCGCAACAGGCTGGTTCTCCTGCATCCTCAAGGACCCCCACATTGAAGCAGCCTGCCTCAGGATCAAAAGCCGCAAAAATCCGGGACGTCGCCAGCGGCTCACCCGGCTCACCCTAAACGGTGCGCCTCTGACTAAGGTATTGCGTTCCGCAACGAATGATGGCCACGGGGTAATCGAGTACGCCATCCCGGCGGAAGCAAGAATTCAGGACTCGCAGACACTCGTGCTCGCGGTGCATGCGGAGGCAGGCTCCACCACCGAGGACTTGCTGTCGGTGGAACTGCGAAAAACAGATGACCACGGCTAACGAAGGCAACGATCGCATGCTCTCGAAGCGGGCCACCTACCCCACCCCTTGCTCATTGCATTTGTAGAGACTTAGGTTTGTTGCGAGCACGTGGAAGCCCCCGCAACGAACGTTTCTGACCAGGACGGGTCTCTGACCCGCATTCTGCAAGGTTGGTCGCGACACAGGTTTGCCCATTGCTGAGGAGCTTGGCGAAGGTCACCCGGTTCCCTCCGCTGCTGACAGCGAAGTACACCTGTTCCCCATCCGGAAGTCGTGGCCCATGTAGGCAATAGGTACCCATCTGCTCTATTTGATTGTGGTGTTCCCTGCGGCCCGGCGTCCACGTTGTGATCCCTGCACTCCCGCGGGGAAGCCAATCGGCTGGAGGGGGCAATGCAGGTATTAGGGACACGCGAGCAGGTCCTGGGGCCAGCGCCGGGCGCGCAGCTCGATCGCAGCGAGGCCCACTTGCCGCGCGGATCTTCTTGACGTGTGGTCCCGCAGGAAGGTGGCGTGATGATTATTCGCCAACACCGGGAGAACGAGGACTAGGAAAGCTTGTCGAGTACAGTGGGACTGCTCGCGTAGTTAGCTGCAGAAAATCGCGTTTTGTTCCACACCCCCGCTACATTGCCTTCTCGTTGACACGGCTGACGGCAGCTATGGGCTCGGCACCTGATTGCCGGTGTGGATGGCTTCCCTGTAGGCGCTGATTTTCCGTTCCAGGGCACCGAGGTGCACATGTACTTCCGCGAGTCGGTCAAGAACCGCCTCGTGGTGCTGCTCAAGCAGGGCGAGCCGGTCTTCTGCAGAGGCCCCGGCCTGGTACGCAACGGCGTACTCACGCATCTGTTGGATATTCATGCCGGTACCGCGGAGCATGAGCACCCCAGCGAGCCAACTCACGGCCGAAGCATCGTATCTGCGCCACCCGCTCGGCCCTCTTCCCGGCGCGGGGGCGATGCCTTCCTTCTCGTAATAGCGGATGGTGTCCACGGTGGTGCCCAGAAGGTCTGCCGCTTCACTGATGGTGAGGCCGGGGTCGGGTCCGGCCGGTGTCAGGGGAGGCATGCTCCCCAGTCTCCCATTTGACATGGTGTGCACACCAGCACCGACGCTGGAAGCATCCGGACGCTCCGGACCTTGATGTGAAAGGGCAGCATATGAAACAGGTTCCACTGGGCTCGCAAGGCCTGACCACCTCCGTCATGGGCCTTGGTTGCATGGGTATGAGCGCTTTCTACGGCGGCGCCACCGAGGACGAATCGTTCAGGACCATCCGCCGGGCGCTGGACCTCGGAGTGACTATGTTCGACACCGCTGAGGCCTACGGGCCCTTCACCAATGAGCAACTGCTGGGGAAAGCGCTTGGCGGTGATCGCGATCGCGTGAGCATTGCCACGAAGTTCGCCATTGAGTTCGACGACGACGGGACGCCTCATGGGCCCAACGGTTCCCCTGAGTACGCACGCCGGGCCCTCGACCGGTCCCTTCGTCATCTGGGAACCGACTATATCGATCTCTGGTACCTGCACCGCGTCGACCCGGCAACACCGGTTGAGGAAACGATCGGGGCGATGGGGCAGGCGGTGGAGTCCGGCAAGGTCCGCTACATCGGCGTCTCCGAAACGTCAGCCCAAACACTGCGGAGAGCTCATGCCACGTTCCCGATCACAGCCATTCAGTCGGAGTACAGCCTGTTCGAGCGGGATGCGGAGCACAACGGAGTCCTTGATGCCGCCCGTGAACTGGGCATCGGGTTTGTTCCGTTCTCGCCGCTGGGCCGGGGCTTCCTCGGCGGCACGATCACCAGAAAGGATGATCTGCCGGAAGGTGATGCCCGCAGGAACCTGCCTCGATTCTCCGATTCAGCCATCGAGGCCAACCTCCGGATCCTGGACGTGCTGCGGACGATCTCGGAGCGAAGGGGCATCACACCAGCGCAGCTCGCACTTGCCTGGGTGATCCACAACGGCACAACCCCCATCCCAGGGACCAACAAGACCCATCGCGTGGAAGAGAACGCAGCCGCAGCCGACGTCGAGCTCACCACGGCGGACCTCGCCCAAATCGAGAAAGCCTCACCCCACGGAGCAGCAACCGGCACCCGGAACACCCAAGCAGCCATGGCGCGGGACCGAGGCTAGCACGACCAGGCGCCATCTTGGGATGTATGTGTCTAGTGGCCGGGTCAGGGCTCCTGCGAACTCCTACACCAAGGTCAGAACGTCGGCAGGCCGCGCCTGCTACAGCGGACATTCCCCTTTCCGTCGGAATAACAATCAGCGGTATGGCCGTGGCAATTCCTCCAGCGCTGCATTAGCACTTAGGAGTTAGCGCCGAAAGCAGTTCGGGATGAGAGGTGGCAAGGGGTGAGTCAGGGCCGCCGCCCGAAGGTGGCCGTCATCATGTATGTCGCATTACTTGTCTGGTATCCCGGATGGGTGGGTTTCCGTCTTGAGTGCCTCGTCTGCGGCTTTCAGGCCAGTTCGACGCGCACGGGCAGGGATTCCCAGGCCCGCAGGGTGTTGTTGTGGTGCCGACGGGTTGGGCCGTTGATTTCAAGGGATGTGATGCGTTTCGCCAGTGTGTTCAGGATGGTCGACGCCTCCAGCCGTGCGACGTGCTGGCCGACGCATTGGTGGATGCCGAAGCCGAACCCGACGTGGCCGGAAGGGTCCCGGTTCAGGTCGAAGATTTCGGGGTTTTCCCAGCGGCGTGGGTCGCGGTTGGCTGAGCCAAGGAACATCAGGATCTTTCTGCCCTCGGGAATGAGGGTTCCGCCCACTTCGATGTCGCGGGTCGTGGTCCGGAAGAACGTCTGCACGGGCGACTCGAACCGTACGGCCTCGTCAAACGCAGTACGCGACAGGGCAGGATTTTCGCGCAGCCGGGCCCACTGGTCTGGGTAGGTGGCGAACGCGGAAAGGACGGCAGCGAGACCGTTCACTGTTGTGTCGACGCCGGCAGTGAGCAGTGACCGCACAATCAAAGGTGCCTGGGCTTCAGTGATGTCTCCCCTGTCAGCCGCTGCCCAAATCTGCGCACCAAATCCATCCGGTGTCAAAACATCTCGGGCGCACTGAGCGGCAATGGACGCCGAAAGCTGGGCGACGCGCGGTGCTCCCTTGGCGACGAGTTCATTGGGAGGGCCGAACGCGTTGAAGACGTGGTCTCCGTAAGGCAGGAGGTTCTCCCGCCCCTCTTGGGGTATGCCGACGGCATCCGGAAAGATCCTGAGGGGGAACGCTGCGGCGAGGTCCGTGACAGCGTCAAACTCGGTGCCCTTCGCCAGTAGATCGTCCACAAGTTCCTCCGCGTCGGCTGCCCAAGACTCGGCCAGCAGGCGGAGCTCGCGGGGCCCAAGTATTTTGGAAAGGATTGCGCGGGGTGCATCGTGGTGAGGAGGGTCAGCTTCCAGGAGCAGGCTCGGCGGCCGCCACGGCTTTTCATAGCGGAAGTTGCTCAGCCCCACGCCGGCGGCAGATTGGAAGGTTTGCCAGTCAGTCAGGGCAGCATGAACTTCCGCGTAGCGGCCCATCGCATAAACATCGTACTTTTCCAGATACACAACAGGACCAGCCTCGCGGAGGGCGGCTTGGAACGGTAGGGGGTCCTCGAGTACGTCGTAGCTGAACGGGTCGACGTTGCTTACGGGGGTATCCGAGGTAATTGGTTGTGCAGTCATCGCGGGTCCTCTCTCAGGAAGCCGGGTTAGAGGTCAATAACTAAGCGGTCACTGCAGGAGCGTGAGACGCATGGAAGCATGCAGTGGCCCGCGGCCCGGTCAGCGTCGCCGAGAATGGAGTCGCGGTGGTCAGGCTCCCCCGCAAGGACGGTCACTTCGCAGGTTCCGCAGGTCCCTTCCCGGCAGGACGTCAAAACGTTTATTCCGGCCCCCTGAAGTGCGTCAAGAACGCTCTCGTCCGGGGAAACAGTAACGGAGAGGCCTGCCCGGGCAAGCTCGACTTCGAAGGCTGTGTCCCGCGCCGGGGCGCCCTGCGCCTTGGCCGCGAAGTGTTCCAGACGCAGCAAGCCTGTCGGCCATTGGGCGCAATGATGTTCGACGGCGGTCAGAAGGCGTTGCGGACCGCAGACGTAGACTTTCGTATCCATGGAGGGCCCGCCGATGAGCTCACCCAGGTGACACGGCCCGGTTTCGTCCTTGGGCATGACCACAACCCGCTCGCCGTAGGCAGCGAGCTCGTCCAGAAAGGCCATAGTGTTCCTTGACCGGCCAAGATAGAGCAGCTTCCAGTCAGCCCCAAGCATCTCTGCCTGCTGGATCATCGGAAGCATCGGGGTTATGCCGATACCGCCAGCGATGAACAGGTACTTTTCGGAAGGCACAAGAGGGAAATTGTTCCGGGGCCCGCCCAGCGCCACCATAGTCCCCTTCGTCAGCTCTTCGTGGATGTAGGCGGAGCCCCCGCGCCCGGTCCGCTCATGCAGGACAGCAATGCGGTAGCTGTAAGCGTCCCACCTGTCCCCGCAAAGCGAATACTGACGAATAATGCGGGAGGGAAGCACTACATCCACATGGGATCCTGGCGTCCAGTCAGGCAACCTCCGCCCATCAGGGCGGGCCAGGTTCAGGGCAACCACGTCTGTCGAAACCCTGATCTTCGCCGTCACGGTCAGCTGGATTTGCGACCCGTCGGCGACGGAATTCTTTCCCGTTAACATCTCGGCTCCTTTGCTCGCAGCGTTCTACCCAAGGTTCAACCGAACGTGACCTACACCACTACGCGAGTCTCAATGATTGAGAGAATAAATCTTGGGGGGAGCTATGAAGGAGGGGGCGCCGGGTACTCCATCGCACGGGACACAGCGGAGGAAGCGGCTTGAAGTACGGCGATGCGAGACTTTGCGGCGGCGTCGTTCGGTACAACGATCGCCAAGGCGGCCACTACTTTTCCGGCCGGGTCCTTGACGGGCACGGCGACGCCGGTGGCATCGGGGTGTATGTGTCCGGGCAGGAAGGCATATCCCTGGCGACGCACCTCTGCCAGGGCTGCCCGTAGCTGTGAGGGGGTGCTGATGGTCTGTTCAGTGAACACTTCCAGCGGTTGCCCCAAGATGCGTTCCTGCTGCGCCGGCGGGGCGAATGCCAGGAGCAGCAGACCTGAGGATGAGGCGTGCAGGGGCAGGCGTCCTGCAACCCTCGTGATGTTGATGACGGCTCCGGGGGCTGTGAGACGCTCGACGAAAAGCACCTCGTCGCCTTCCATGACACCCAGTTGGATGTTCTGGCCAACAATCGCATGGAGGTCCTCCATGACAGGCATGGCGGCTTCCCTGAGGCTGAGGGTTGGCGAGGCGCGCGAAACCACTTCCCACATTCGAACCCCGATCCGCACGCGGCGGTCCTCGTCCCTTTGAAGCCACCCAAATCTACCGAGTTCTTCCACCAAGCGAGATGCGGTCGCGATGTGCAGCCCGGACCGCCGCGCAATTTCAGTGATTGTCAGGGCCGTATCACCGGGCCCGAAAGCCTCTACGATGCGGACTGCGCGCGAGAGGACCGATTCCCCTCTTTGAGTACGAGGCATGTTCTATAGCTTCCGGTACTGCCAAGGAAGTGTCGAGCCTGCTTAGACGATGGCGAACGTCAGTCTAGGCGAAGAATCCACCATCGACCGGAAGGCTGGTGCCGGTCACGAAGAGCGCACGGTCTGAGATCAGGAAGGCTGCAGCGTAACCGACCTCCCCTGGCTCTCCCATTCGTTTGATCGTCTGAGGGGCAATCAAACTTTCGATAACCTCCGGAGGCGCGGTCCCGGCAAGAGGTGTGCGAATCGCATTGGGGAGAATAGCGTTGACTTTAATACCGCGTCCTCCATACCCTGTAGCCGCGTTCTTGGTGACCCCATTACGCCGTGCTTGGTTGCGGGTTCTGCCACTCGATCATCTCCCCGCTGCCCTTCTCGGTGATGCGCGAGGTGGTGTCCTTGGAGCCGCTGGCGCCGAACACTTCGGCGAAGTGCGCCGCGATCTCCTCGGTCGTGAGCCCTTTCGGGCTCAGTGACAACACGATCTCTTCAACACCGGTCAGCCGCCGCTGCCGCTTGCGCACGATTGAGGATCGGAAATGGAGCCGGCGTCCCGCGGCGCATCGATCTCCACCGGCCCGATCTCAGTCAGCAGGGTTTTCGTGCGGGTGCCTTTGCCGGAGCTCCCGCTCCCCAGCCCGGCCACGTCGTGCTTTTCGTATCCGAGGTGTTCGTTCCTTTCCGCTTCCAAAGCGGTCTCCAATACGTTCTTCGTCAACGGTTCAACAGCCCGTCAGGGCCGACGAGGCCCATGCCCCGCTCCCTGGCCTGGGCCAGGAGCTGCTGCGCTAACTCTTCCTGATCCACATCAGTCACCATGGGATCCATGGTTACGCTCATGATCAGTCCTCCCCGCCAGATCAGCCAGCCATAGCGTGGGCAATCCGGGAAGGCCGACGGCCAAGGAGATCAGTGATGGTCTGGCCCGCCCGCACTACTGCGTCCAGGTCAACGCCTGTACTTATTCCCAGCCCGTGGAGGAGCCACAAGAGTTCCTCCATGGCCAAGTTGCCCGTCGCGCTTCCTGCGAAAGGGCATCCACCTATGCCGCCGGTAGATGCGTCGAAGCAGGTGATCCCGGCCTGGAGACCGGCCAGGACGTTGGAGAGCGCCTGCCCGTACGTATCGTGAAAATGCAGGGCAAGCCGCTCCAGCGGTACGCCGCCTTGGACGTGCTCATCTATTAGGGCTTTCACGTGCCCGGCGGTGGCGACGCCAATGGTGTCACCGAGGCTGATTTCGTAACAGCCCGCGTCCAGCAGTTGACGCGAAACTTCTGCCACCGTGTCTTTCCCCACCGGCCCTTCCCACGGGTCCCCGAAGCACATGGACACGTAACCGCGGGCTGTCATGCCTCTCTTGATGGCTTCAGCGACGACTTCCATCGCCGTCTCACAGGCTGAGGCGCGGCTCATGTTGAGGTTCTTCCGGGCGAACGTCTCGGTGGCGCTGACAAACACTGCCACGGACTTCGCCCCGCTCTCCCGGGCCCGTTCAAGTCCGCGCATGTTGGGGACCAGAACAGGATGGCTGGTGAGGTCGCCGAGTTCCGCGAGCACCTCCGCAGCGTCGGAGAGCTGGGGCACCCATTTCGGCGACACAAAGCTGGTCGCCTCTACGACTGGCAGGCCAGCTTCAGCAAGCTCTTTAATGAAGCGAACCTTTACATGCGTGGGTACGAGCGTAGCTTCTGCCTGAAGGCCGTCGCGGGGGCCCACCTCGTAGACCCTGACATCCGTGGGGAAGCCTGGAGTGCTGTAGACCGCTGGCCGCGGCCCCGTCACGCCTGGGCTCCGGCGCGGAATTCGGCGAGGACCTTCTCCGCAAAGTCGGTTCGGACGCTCTTCTCTGCAATCATCCGGGCGACGACGGCGTCCACCTCGTCCAGATGCGCTCCGACAGTGACTGCGATGTTGCGCGCGTGCAGGGACATGTGGCCCCGCTGGATGCCCTCTGTTGCCAGGGCACGGAGAGCCCCTGCGTTCTGGGCCAGACCGACGGCCAGGATGATCTCTGCCAGCTCGGTTGCGGTGCCCACACCCAGAACGGCAACATTCGCCTGCGCCACCGGGTGAACCTTGGTGGCGCCTCCGACCAGGCCGACCGGCATCGGCAATTCCAACGTTCCGACGAGGTTTCCCCTCGCTGTCCGTGGAACTGCGAAAAATCTAACGGTCTCGTAGGTAGCTGGCCTCATTAGGTCCGGAGAATCGGCGTCAAGAGCTATGTTTGCCAGGTCGGGCACACCTCAACCTGACGTCCGGCAGCAGTCCCGGATGCTTCTATGTTCGTCAAGCCGTCAACCACCCCCGATCCAAACTCGTACGCACTTCTGTCCGGGCAGCAGCCCGTCAATGCGTTCTGGGCCGATCGCACTTGCGAAGGTAGCCGGGTATGTCGGTCACTTCGCCATGGGTGCCTTGGCCGAGGAAGACCACGTTTCCGTAAAGATGTAGCTCAGCGGCAGGCCGGTTGTCACTCAATGAAAATGGTGATGTCCACTTGGTTCCCGATAGAGAATCCTAAGTCGGACAACTGGGGTTTGCCCTAAGAACTTTGAGGAATTCGACGATGCCATTTTTGACCGAGTGGGACCTTGCGGTAGGGAACTTTCCGCTGATCAGGGATGCGGTCCGCGGGGCCTTGCATGTAGAAGCTGTGGAAGATGGGATTAGCATTTCGCGCCTTCCTGGTTGGACGCGTGCTCAGGACGGTGGGGATCTGATGATCGGGCGAGCATCCTCAGAGAGTTCGGGAGTCCGGCTGGTATTGACGACCGCTGCCAGTTGGATCGAGTTGGAAATGACATTCACCCGAGTCTCGCTGGAGTGGCTCGGATTCCCCGCCCGGCCCGCGGCAGTTTGCCTCACGACCGGAGGCGGCCACGAGGAAAGTGTGTTCTTCGAGGAGGGCGATATTCTGCAGGTCGGTGATCGTGATCAGCCACCTGTCACGGTCCCGGGTTCGCGGAGCATTGTGCGGTTCGAACTACCTCCCGCTGATGGCGATCAGACTGTCGAGATTTGGCTGCCGCACAACTCCAGTATCCGACTTCACCGGCTGCGTGCTGATTCTGAGCTGCGGCCGGGAAATCGGACCGGTCCGCGTTGGATCCACTATGGAAGTTCTATCAGCCAGGCAGCCGCGGCCGACACACCTTTGGGTGTTTGGCCGGTGATCGCCGCGCGTGAATTGGGTTTGGATTTGCTCAACCTCGGGCTGGGCGGTTCGGCACATCTTGATCCGTTCGTTGCCAGATCCATCAGGAATGAACCGGCTGAACTCATCACGCTCAAACTCGGAATCAATGTGGTTAATGGAGCAACCTTTCGAAAGCGCACCTTTGGGCCAGCAGTTCACGGCTTTCTGGACACGATCCGTGAGGGCCAGCCAGAGACACCAGTCGTCATTATCGGCCCAATTTTCTGCCCGGCGCACGAAGAAACACCTGGACCGACGATGTCCGAAAACGGGACCGTTCGTGGCAGCGATATTCCTCGCCGACCCAATGACGGGCAGCTAACATTGGTCGAAATTCGAAAGATTCTTGCGTCCATCGTCGAGTCGAGGGCCGCAAATGACCCGAACCTCTATTTCCTCGACGGGCTCCGACTTTTCGGCGCCGGCGACGCCGAGTACCTGCCGGATGGTCTGCACCCTAATGCTGCGGGATACGAACTCATGGGCAAACGCTTCACAGCGATTACCCGCTCTGAACCGTGGCGCCCGGCCATTTCACCCTCGTAGTCCTGGCTGTGGCTCCAGCCGTAGCCAGCCAGCCTAATCGCTTTCGCGGGCCCCCAAGCCGCGGAAGAGCAGCATCCCTTTGCTGATGTATCTCGCGATGGAAGGCTGTGCTGGCTGACGTAATTACAAACTTCCGGAGGACGCGAGCCCATTAGCCGGCCTGGTCGGAGAGCACGCGACCGAACCTGCTTGTACGCCCAAAATTTACCGGCGTCAAGGTTTGTACACACTAAACAGCAAAAAAGCCTCTGACCCGCGGAAACACTGTGCCCGAGGTGGGACTCGAACCCACACACCTTTCGATACCGCATTTTGAGTGCGGCGCGTCTGCCAATTCCGCCACTCGGGCGCGGACTACGTGGAGCCGAAGTACGCCCACAGCTGACTGTGAGCAACGCGATCGCTTCACGTACGCGGAATTACTCTACATGCAGATAGGCTGAATTCCAGAATCGCGCCGCCGTCGCCGCAAACGAACCCTGCAAGCCAAGTACAGCCGCGGTGGCACCTAAGATAGTGATGTCCCGCCGTACCTTTTCAAGGAGATCCCGTGACTGAACAGACGGAGTCCAAGCCCACGTCCCAGCCGGCGCGCCGCGTCATTGTGGCGGAGGATGAAACCCTCATCCGCCTCGACATCATCGAGATCCTGCGCGGTGAAGGCTACGACGTTGTGGGCGAGGCGGACAACGGCGAGAAGGCCGTCCAGCTCGCCGAGGAACTGAAGCCGGACCTGGTCCTGATGGACGTGAAGATGCCCGTCATGGACGGCATTTCCGCGGCCGAGAAGATCGTCAAGGCCCGCATCGCCCCCGTGGTGCTGCTGACCGCCTTCAGCCAGAAGGAACTGGTGGAGCGTGCCCGCGACGCCGGCGCCATGGCGTACGTGGTGAAGCCGTTCACGCCTGCAGACCTCATCCCGGCGTTGGAGATCGCGCTCTCCCGCCACGAGGAAATCAAGGCACTCGAGAGCGAAGTTTCAGACCTCCAGGAGCAGTTCGCCACCCGCAAGCTCGTGGAACGCGCCAAGAGCCTGCTGACCACCAAGATGGGCCTGACAGAGCCTGAAGCCTTCCGCTGGATCCAGAAGACCTCCATGGACCGCCGCCTCAGCATGCGCGAGGTCGCCGAAACCATCATCAACCAGGTCAACTAGCGCTTCGGCTGGCCCGCGGAAACGCACGACGGCGGGACAAGCCTCGCGCAGGCAGGTCACCGAACCAGCCAAACCAGCACAACGCAAAGGACCCCTGCCAACCGGCAGGGGTCCTTTTCGTTGAAGCCTAGGCCTGGGCGGCCTGGTTCTTCTTCTTCTTTTCCGGCCAGGGGCCGAGCTTCTCGCGGTTGCTGCCGGGCTCGCCGCCCTGGCTGCCGGCATCGGCGAGGTCGCCCACCTTGTGGACCTTCAGCATGTTCGTGGAGCCGGCTTTTCCGGGAGGGGAACCGGCGGCAATAACCACCAGGTCGCCGTCGTCCACCAGGTCCATTTCCAGCAGGCTGCGGTCAACCTGGGACGTCATCTCATCGGTATGCCCCACCATGGGGACCAGCACCGGCTGAATGCCCCAGGTCAGCGCCAGCTGGTTCCACACGTGCTCCACCGGGGTGAAGGCAAACACGGCCTTGATGGGCCGCAGGCGGGAGAGGCGCCGGGCGGAGTCGCCGGACTGGGTGAAGGTACAGATGTACTTCGCATCCAGCTGGTCGGCGATTTCGACGGCGGCACGGGTGATGGCGCCACCACGGGTCTTGGGCTTGGTCCCCAGCGGAGGAACGCGCTCCAGGCCATGCACTTCGGTGGACTCGATGATCCGGGCCATGGTCTTGACCGTCTCGATCGGGTACTTGCCCACGCTGGTCTCACCGGACAGCATGACCGCGTCAGCACCGTCCAGCACGGCGTTGGCGCAGTCGGACGCCTCTGCACGGGTGGGGCGCGGGTTGTCGATCATGGATTCCAGGACCTGGGTGGCCACGATGACCGGCTTGGCCCAGCGGCGTGCCAGTTCCACGGCGCGCTTCTGGACGATCGGCACTTCCTCCAGCGGCAGTTCCACGCCGAGGTCGCCACGGGCCACCATGATGGCGTCGAACGCGTCGATGATCTCGGGCAGCTGCTCCACGGCCTGCGGCTTTTCGATCTTGGCGATGACCGGAACGCGGCGGCCTTCCTCGTCCATGATCTCGTGCACGCGGGTGATGTCCGAGGCATCCCGGACGAAGGAGAGCGCCACCAGGTCGACACCGCGGCGGATGGCCCAGCGGAGGTCATCCTCGTCTTTTTCGCTCAGTGCGGGGACGTTGACTGCCACGCCGGGGAGGTTGATGCCCTTGTTGTTGGACACCATGCCGCCGACGGTTACCTCCGCGACCACCTTGACGTCGTCGACCTCGATGGCGCGCAGCGCCACCTTGCCGTCGTCGATCAGCAGGGCGTCGCCCACGTTGACGTCCTCGGTGAGGCTCTTCAGCGTGGTGGAGCAAATGTCCTTGGTGCCGGGAACATCCTCGGTGGTGATGGTGAAGATGTCGCCAACAGCGAGGGCGTGCGGGCCGTCAACGAAGCGGCCCAGGCGGATCTTGGGACCTTGCAGGTCGGCCATGATGGCCACTGCCTTGCTCAGGTCGGACGCGGCCTTGCGGACGTTCTCGTAGGTGTTGTCATGCACGGTGTAGTCACCGTGGCTCATGTTCATGCGGGCGACGTCAACGCCGGCCTCCAGCACCGCGAGGGTGTTTTCGTAGCTGGCAATTGCCGGGCCGAACGTAGCCACAATTTTTGCGCGTCTCATATACCTACCCTATTGGTCTCTTGCATTGGTTAAGTTGTCTGCGAGGTGAACCCTCGATGCATCCCCCAGGTCAGCGGTCAGAGGACGGCGATGGCGCGGTCCGTTGGCGCGACGGGTGCAGGAAGGATGGTGCTTCCCATCAGGTACTTGTCCACCGCGGCGGCAGCTGCGCGGCCCTCGGCGATGGCCCACACGATCAGGGACTGCCCGCGGCCGGCGTCACCGGCAACGAACACACCTTCGGTGTTGGTCATGTAGTAGCCGTCACGTGCCACGTTGCCGCGGCCGTCGAACTCAGCGCTGACCTGCTCGGTGATTCCGGCAGGTTCGGCGCCGGTGAAGCCCAGGGACAGGAACACCAGGTCGGCGGGGATGATCCGCTCGGTGCCGGCCTTGGGGAGCCGCTTGCCGTCCACGAACTCGGTCTCGGCCACCTTCACCCCGGTGAGCTTGCCGTTTTCGCCAACGAACTCGACGGTGGAGGCGAGGTAGGTGCGTTCGCCGCCTTCCTCGTGTGCGCTGGCCATCTCGAAGAGGGTGGGGAACGTCGGCCAGGGCTGGTGGCTGGCCCGCTCGGCCGGCGGCTGCTTGCCGATGGCCAGGGTGGTGACGGACGCGGCGCCGTGGCGGTGGGCGGTGCCCAGGCAGTCGGCACCGGTGTCGCCGCCGCCCAGGATCACCACATGCTTGCCGTGGGCGTTGATCTGGTTCTCGATGGTTTCCCCGGCCACCGCGCGGTTGGCGGGCACCAGGTAGTCCATGGCGAAGTGGACGCCGTCCAGGTCACGGCCCGGGATGGGCAGGTCGCGCGGGACGGTGGCACCGGTGCAGACCACGACGGCGTCGTAGCGCCTGCGCAGCTGCTCCCAAGTGACGTCGGTGCCCACGGACACGCCGGTCCGGAAGCGGGTGCCTTCCGCCTTCATCTGCTCGACGCGGCGGTCCACCTGCTCTTTTTCCATCTTGAAGTCGGGGATGCCGTACCGCAGCAGTCCGCCGATCTTGTCGTCCCGCTCGTAGACGGCAACGGTGTGGCCCACCCGGGTGAGCTGCTGGGCGACGGCGAGGCCGGCGGGGCCGGAGCCGACCACCGCAACGGTCTTGCCGGTGAGGCGCGTGGGCGGCAGCGGGCTGACCCAGCCGTTGTCCCAGGCCTCGTCGATGATCGACACTTCCACCTGCTTGATGGTCACGGCGGGCTGGTTGATGCCCAGCACGCAGGACGCCTCGCAGGGGGCCGGGCAGAGCCGGCCCGTGAACTCGGGGAAGTTGTTGGTGGCGTGCAGGCGCTCGATTGCTTCATCGCCCTTGTCCCGCCACATGAGGTCGTTCCACTCGGGGATGAGGTTTCCCAGCGGGCAGCCCTGGTGGCAGAAGGGAACACCACAGTCCATGCAGCGCCCGGCCTGGGCTTTCAGCGTGCCCTTTTCCTGCGCTTCGTAAACCTCTTTCCAGTCCATGATGCGGACGGGAACAGGGCGGCGTGGCTGGGTTTCACGCTGGCGTACTTTCAGAAATCCGCGTGGATCAGCCACCGGTAACCTCCAGGATTCGAGACCATACTTCTTCGCCGTCGGGGTCAAGGCCCTCTTCGATGGCGTCGAGACGGGTTTGCAGCACGGCCGCGTAGTCGCGCGGCAGCACCTTGGTGATGCGGGCAGCGGTGTCATCGAAGTTCTCGAGGAGGCGTGCCGCCAGCTGGGAGTCAGTTTCTTCCTCGTGCTTGACCAGCAGGTTGTGGACGATGTCGCGGTCCTCGGAGTCCAGCTCGCGGAGCTGCAGCTCGCCGGACTCCAGCGCCTGCTTGTTGACGCGGGTGGTCCGCAGGTCCAGGACGTAGGCGGTACCGCCGGACATGCCCGCGCCGAAGTTACGGCCGGTGCGTCCGATGATCAGCGTCTGGCCACCGGTCATGTACTCGCAGCCGTGGTCGCCAATGCCTTCGACGACGGCCGTGGCACCGGAGTTGCGGACCAGGAAGCGTTCGCCCACCTGGCCGCGCAGGAACATCTCGCCGCTGGTGGCGCCGTAGCCGATCACGTTGCCGGCGATGACGTTGGTCTCCGCCTTGAACACGTTGGTACGGTCCGGGCGGACGATGATCCGGCCGCCGGACAGGCCCTTGCCCACGTAGTCGTTCGAGTCGCCGTACAGCCGCAGGGTGATGCCCGCCGGCAGGAAGGCGCCCAGGGACTGGCCGGCGGTGCCGTTCAGCGTCACGTCGATGGTGTCGGTGGCCAGGACGTCGGTACCAAAGGTCTTGGTCACCACGTGGCCCAGCATGGTGCCCACCGAGCGGTCGGTGTTGATGACGTCCACGGTGATCTTGACCGGGCTGCGGTCCGTCAGCGCCTCAGTAGCCATGGTGATCAGGCGCTGGTCGAAGTGCTTGTCCAGCTCGTGGTTCTGGCCGGTCATGTTCCGCAGCGGCGCGTCGTCGTCGAACTCCAGGCCGTGCAGGATCGGGTCCAGGTCCAGGCCGTCGGCCTTCCAGTGGTCCACCGCGTCGCGGGTGTCCAGGACCTCGGCGTGGCCGATGGCCTCCTCGAGGCTCCGGAAGCCAAGCTCCGCCAGGATCTCGCGGACTTCCTCGGCCAGGAACTCGAAGAAATTGACCACGAACTCCGGCTTGCCGCTGAAGCGGGCCCGCAGCTCGGGGTTCTGCGTGGCGACGCCCACCGGGCACGTGTCCAGGTGGCAGACGCGCATCATGATGCAGCCTTCCACCACCAGCGGGGCCGTGGCGAACCCGAACTCCTCACCACCCAGGAGGGCGGCGATGACGACGTCGCGGCCGGTCTTGAGCTGGCCGTCCACCTGCACCACCACACGGTCGCGCAGGCCGTTGAGCATGAGCGTCTGCTGGGTCTCGGCCAGGCCGAGCTCCCAGGGAACGCCGGCGTGCTTGAGGGAGTTCAGCGGCGAGGCGCCGGTGCCGCCGTCATGTCCGGAGACAAGGACGACGTCGGCCTTCGCCTTGGTCACGCCGGACGCCACGGTGCCGATCCCCACCTCAGAGACAAGCTTTACGTGGACGCGGGCCGAGGGGTTGGCGCGCTTGGCATCGTAGATGAGCTGCGCCAGGTCCTCGATCGAGTAGATGTCGTGGTGCGGGGGCGGGGAGATCAGTCCGACGCCCGGGGTTGAGTGCCGCGTTCGGGCCACCCACGGGTAGACCTTCTGCGCCATCAGCTGGCCGCCTTCGCCGGGCTTGGCACCCTGCGCCATCTTGATCTGGATGTCGTCGGCGTTGGTCAGGTAGAGGCTGGTCACGCCGAAACGGCCGGACGCGATCTGCTTGACGGCGGAGCGGCGCTTCGGGTCGAGCAGGCGGTCCACATCCTCGCCGCCCTCACCGGTGTTGGACTTGCCGCCCAGCTGGTTCATGGCGATGGCCAGCGTCTCGTGGGCCTCCTGGGAGATGGAGCCGTAGCTCATCGCACCGGTGGAGAACCGCTTGACGATGCTGGAGACCGGCTCCACTTCCTCAAGGGGAACGGAGGGGCGTTCGTTGTTGAACTTGAGCAGGCCGCGGAGCGTCATGAGGTTGGTGGACTGGTCGTCCACTCCCCTGGTGTACGCCTTGAAGATGTCGTAGCGGCGCTCACGCGTGGCGTGCTGCAGCCGGAAGACGGTCTCCGGGTTGAACAGGTGCGGCTCGCCGTCGCGGCGCCACTGGTACTCGCCGCCGCCCAGGAGCGGACGGTGCGGCTGTTCGATGCCGCCCTCCGGGTAGGCCATCTGGTGCCGGGCGGAGACCTCGGCGGCGATGACGTCCAGGCCCACGCCGCCCAGCTGGGAGTGCGTGCCGGCGAAGAATTCGTCCACCAGGTCCTGGCCCAGGCCCAGTGCCTCGAAGGTCTGGGCACCGGTGTAGGAGGCCACCGTGGAGATGCCCATCTTGGACATGATCTTCAGGACGCCCTTGCCCAGGCCCTTGATGAGGTTGTAGACGCCGTCCTGCGGGGTCACGCCGGTGACGTCGCCGGCTGCGATGAGCTGCTCAACGGATTCCATGGCGAGGTACGGGTTGACGGCGGAGGCGCCGTAGCCGATCAGGACTGCCACGTGGTGCGTCTCGCGGACGTCGCCGGCCTCGACCACAAGGGCGGTCTTGGTGCGGTTGGCGCTGCGCAGTAGGTGGTGGTGCACGGCGCTGACCAGCAGCAGCGACGGGATGGGCGCCCACTGGGCGTTGGAGTCACGGTCGGAGAGCACGATGTACTGCACGCCGCGGTTGATGGCACCGGAGACCTGCTCGCAGATTTCGGTGAGCCGGGCGCGGAGCGCGTTTTCGCCGCCTTCGGGGCGGTACAGGCCGCGGACCTTCATGGCCACGCGGTTGCCGTCGGCGTCCTCGATGTTGGCGATCTTGGCGAGCTGGTCGTTGTTGATCACCGGGAAAGGCAACTGGACCTGGGGCTGGCGGACCTGCTTGGTGTCCAGCAGGTTGCCGTTGGGTCCGATGGCGCAGGTCAGCGAGGTGACCAGTTCTTCGCGGATGGCGTCCAGTGGCGGGTTGGTGACCTGCGCAAAGGATTGCACGAAGTAGTCGAACAGCAGGCGCGGGCGCTTGGAGAGCACTGCAACGGGGGTGTCGGAACCCATGGCACCGAGGGGCTCGGCGCCGGTGCGGGCCATGGGGCCCAGCAGGATTTTCAGTTCCTCGGTGGTGTAGCCGAAGGTGCGCTGGCGGATGTTCACGGACGCGGCGGTGTGGACCACGTGCTCACGCTCGGGCAGGTCGTTGAGGTCGATCAGGTTGTCCTTGACCCACTCGGCCCACGGGTTGGCCGCGGCCACTTCGGCCTTGACCTCTTCGTCGTCGATGATGCGGCCGGCGTCGGTGTCCACCAGGAACATCTTGCCCGGGGACACCCGGCCCTTCTTGACCACCTTGGAGGGTTCGACGTCGATCACGCCCACCTCGGAGGCGAAGACGATCAGACCGTCCTCGGTGATCCAGAAGCGGCCGGGACGCAGCCCGTTGCGGTCCAGGGTGGCGCCCACGAGGTTGCCGTCGGTGAAGGAGACGGCGGCGGGGCCATCCCAGGGTTCCATCAGCAGCGAGTGGTATTCGTAGAAGGCACGGCGGGCCGGATCCATGGTGGCGTGGTTTTCCCAGGCCTCCGGGATCATCATCATGATCGAGTGCGTGATGGGGCGGCCTGAAAGCCACAACAGTTCCGCTACCTCATCGAAGGAGGCGGAGTCAGAGGCACCCGGGGTGCAGATGGGGTACAGCTCTTCGGGCGAGTCACCCAGCAGCGGGTTGGCAAGCTGCGACTGGCGGGCGCGCATCCAGTTCCGGTTGCCCTTGACGGTGTTGATTTCACCGTTGTGGGCGATGGTCCGGAACGGCTGCGCAAGCGGCCAGGACGGGAAGGTGTTGGTGGAGAAGCGCGAGTGCACGATCGCGAGCTTGGTCTTGAACCGCTTGTCCGACAGGTCCGGGTAGAACGGTTCCAGCTGCGCGGTGGTGAGCATGCCCTTGTACACAATGGTGCGGGAGGACAGCGAGGGGAAGTACACGCCGAACTTGTTCTGGGCGCGCTTGCGGATCCGCCAGGCGCGGGAGTCCAGCTCGTTGCGGTCCAGTTCCTCGCCGTTGGCGGAAGCCAGGAACGGCTGGGAGAAGTACGGCATGCAGGCACGGGCCATGGCGCCTACCAGGTCGGCAACCACCGGCACTTCACGCCAGCCGAGGACCTTCAGGCCCTCGTCGGCGGCCAGGCCTTCGATGCCTGCCTTGGCGGCGTCGGCCTCCCGCTGCTCGGCAGGAAGGAACGCGGTGCCTGCAACGTACTGGCCTGGGGCCGGGAGCTCGAACTCGGTGACGGCCCGGAAGAACTCGTCGGGGATCTGCATGAGCAGGCCCGCGCCGTCGCCGGTTCCCTCGTCGGCGCCCACGGCGCCGCGGTGCTCAAGGTTGCGCAGTGCGGTCAGGGCGGCATCGACGATGTCGTACCCGGGTTCGCCGCGGAGCGTCGCAATGATGGCGAGCCCGCAGGCGTCCTTCTCCTGTTCCGGGTTGTACAGCCCGGCGGCCTCCGGCATGGCTGCGAAGCGCTTGAACGGCGACACTGCAGCCTCAGGCTGATCCGGTCCGGACCAGCTGGGAGTGTTAAGAGTTTGGGTCATGGGAGACGTCCTTCCTCCTGATCGTGCGTATGGAAGGGACACCGTTGGCCCCACTCGTCGGCGCCGTTGCAAGGGCACAACAAAGTGTTGATTACTGGAAATTGTAGGTCAGCGCAGCCTGCTGAACTAACGGTTACGCAGGCACCTGCCCGGGGCAACACCGGACAGCAGCTTCACGCTGTCCGGACGGTGCCCCATGCCACGACATTGTGGTTTCGGGCTCTTCGAGCGGTGGCTCTACTGCCCTGCCTGGCCGGCGCCCTACTTTCCGGTGCCGGCCTCCGACGCGGGTCCCGTGGCTGTGCTGCCGGAATGTCCGGCAGCCGTTGCATCCGTTCCGGGCTTTGAGCCGGCCGGTGCCGCCGCGGCTTCTTCCGTGGGGTCGGAAGCATGCCTGGAACCGCTGTGGTTATCAGGGAGATTACCACGCGAATCACTATCTGAGACAACATTGTCCGGATCGCGGACCTCTGTGACGGTCTCAGAAAGTGGTCCGGCCGTAACAGGCTGGTCCGGTTCATGGCCCGCAAGGTAGACAGTGTCCGGCTCCGGCCGGCCCTTGAGCCCCAGGATAATGAAGGCGGCCAAGGCAGCCAGGAAGACGAAGATGCTGGTCCAGACATTGAGCCGGGTGGTGATGCCCAGGATGCTGATCTGCTCGGCGTCGTCGATACGCATGGCTTCAATCCAGACGCGGCCCAGCGTGTAATACATGGCGTACAGCCAGAAGAGCCTGCTCCGCCGGAAACTGAAACGCCGGTCCAGGGCCAGGAGGATCGCGACGCCGGCCAGGTTCCACAGCGACTCGTAAAGGAATGTCGGGTGGAAAAGGGTGTCGGCGGGCATTCCGGCGGGAAAGTTGGGGTTGTTGGCGTCGATCTGCAGGCCCCACGGCAGGGTGGTTGGTCCGCCGAAGAGTTCCTGGTTGAAGTAGTTGCCCCAGCGGCCGATGGCCTGGGCCAGGAGCAGGCCCGGCGCGGCGGCATCGACGAAGGCGCTGAGCTTGACGCCGCTGCGCCGGCAGCCGATCCAGGCACCCACGGCACCGAGGACGACGGCGCCCCAGATTCCCAGCCCGCCGCGCTGGATTTGCGGAATCAGGGAGAGGTCTCCAGTGCCGTTGAAGCCGGGGCCGAAGTAAGCGTCCGGGGACGAGACCACATGGTAGAGCCGGCCGCCGATGATGCCGAAGGGGATGGCCCAGATGACGATGTCCCAGACGCTGCCTTCAGGGGCGCCGCGCTTGGCCCAGCGGACGGACGTCAGCCACAGGCCCACCACGATGCCGGCCAGGATGCACAGCGCATAGGCGTGGATCCTCAGGCTGCCCCACGGGAGGGGGATGTCGAAGCCGGACCAGTCCGGGCTGGGGATGCTGGCGGACACCAACGTGGGTGCCAGGGCGGTTGCCTGAAGGAGCGCCTGCACGGTTACGCCCCGGTTTCCTGCGTAAGGCCGGATTCCCGGCTCAGCCCGGTGGCGAGGTCCTTGGTGAGGGCGCCGACGGCGTCCACTCCCCCGTCGCGGAGCGCTGCCACCAAGGCGGTGCCCACGATGACGCCTTCGGCGTAGGCGGCGATTTCGCGGACCTGGTCCGCGGTGGAGACGCCCAGGCCCACGCAGACGCGTTCTGCGCCTGCGCCGTGCGCGGCTGCCACAACATCCTTGGCGGCCGTGCTGACGGATGTCCGGGCACCCGTGACGCCCATGATGGACACGGCGTAGACGAAGCCGCGGCTTGCGTCCACGGTCCGCTGCATGCGCTCGGCCGTGGAGGACGGTGCCACGAGGAATACCCGGTCCAGGCCGTACTTGTCAGAGGCTGCCATCCATTCGGCGGCCTCGTCCGGAATCAAGTCCGGGGTGATGAGCCCGGCGCCGCCGGCCTCCGAGAGCCGCCGGGAGAATTCATCCACGCCCATGCGGACCACGGGGTTCCAGTAGGTCATGACCAGGACGGCGGCATCGGTCTTGCTGGTGATGCCGGCTACGACGTCGAACACCTGGCTGACGTGGAAGCCGTTGGCCAGGGCCTCGGTGGTGGCCGTCTGGATGACCTGGCCGTCCATGACGGGATCGGAGTAGGGGATGCCGATTTCGATCAGGTCGGCACCGTTCTCCGCGAGGGCAATGCCCGCGGCGATGGTGTCCTCCACGGTGGGGTAGCCGGCGGGGAGGTAGCCGATCAGGGCCGAACGCCCCTGGGAGCGCGCCCTGTCGATGGCCGCTGCCGACTTGCTGGTGGTCCCTGCCTGGCTGGCGATGTCTGCGCTGTTCACAGCTGCTCCCCCTCTTTGCCGATTTCGGATTCGGCGGAATTCTTGTCCAGCAGGTCAAACCATTCGGCGGCGGTGGCCACGTCCTTGTCGCCGCGTCCGGACAGGTTGACGATCACGATCTTGTCGCCGGCGGAGGCCGGGTCTTCGGCGGCGAGCCGCTGGCCCACCTTGATGGCACCTGCCAGTGCGTGCGAGGACTCGATGGCAGGGATAATGCCTTCGGTGCGGCACAGGAGACGGAAGGCTTCCATCGCCTCACCGTCCGTGATGGGCTCGTAGCTCACCCGTCCAATGTCGGCCAGGTAGGAATGCTCCGGCCCGACGCCCGGGTAGTCCAGGCCGGCGGAGATGGAATGCGACTCTATGGTCTGCCCGTCGTCGTCCTGCATCAGGTAGGAGCGTGCGCCGTGGAGCACACCGGGCTTGCCCAGGGTGATGGTGGCGGCGTGCCGGCCGGTCTCCACGCCTTCGCCGCCAGCTTCGAACCCGTAGATCTTCACGCTGGGATCATCCAGGAACCCGTGGAAGATGCCGATGGCGTTGGAGCCGCCGCCGATGCACGCGCAGACAGCATCGGGGAGCCGGCCCTCCTGCTCCAGGATCTGGGCGCGGGCTTCCTCACCGATGACTTCGTGGAAGTACCGGACCATGGCGGGGAACGGGTGGGCACCTGCCGCGGTGCCCAGCAGGTAGTGCGTGTTGGACACGTTGGCCACCCAGTCCCGGAGGGCTTCGTTAATGGCGTCCTTAAGGGTCTGGGATCCGCTGGTCACGGGAATGACCTTGGCGCCCAGCAACTCCATGCGGGCTACGTTCAGGGCCTGGCGGCGGCAGTCCTCGGCGCCCATGTACACCACGCACTCCATGCCCATCAGGGCGGCGGCGGTGGCACTGGCCACGCCGTGCTGGCCGGCGCCGGTTTCGGCGATGATGCGGGTCTTGCCCATGCGCTTGGCGAGCAGTGCCTGGCCCAGTACGTTGTTAATCTTGTGCGATCCCGTGTGGTTCAGGTCCTCGCGCTTGAGGAACACCCGCACTCCCCCGGCGTGCTGGGAAAACCGCTTGGCTTCCGTGAGCAGTGACGGCCTGCCGGAGTAGTTCTTGTTAAGGTCGGCAATCTGCGCCCGGAACTCGGGATCGTCTTTGGCCTTGTTGAAGGTCTCTTCGAGTTCGTCCAGGGCAGCAATGAGCGACTCAGGCATCCATCGCCCGCCGTAGTTGCCGAAGTACGGCCCGGGGGCGTGGCGGAGGGATCCGCCCTGCAGGAATGCTTCCGCGGTCTTGTTGTCAGCGTTTCCCGAGGGTGCGTCAGCCATCAGTCCTGTCCTGTTCGGTTGGTTGTGGTCAAAAGTGTGCGGCTCCGGCCGGTGGCCGGAAATGTGTGCCTGCCCTGCGGGGCCCCAACTGCCGGCCCCGCAGGATGAATGCTGTGTGCCTCAGGCGCGGGCAGCTATGGCGGCGGCGCCGGCAGCGGTGAACTCGGCGATGCGTTCCCGGGGAGTTGCGTGGCTTACCAGCGCTTCGCCCACCAGGATGGCGTTCGCGCCGCTGGCGGCGTATTGCGTCACGTCGTCGGCATCCCGGACACCTGACTCGGCCACCACCACGGCCTCTGCGGGGATCATCCCGGCAAGCGAGGCAAAGACGGAACGGTCGACGTCGAGCGTCTTCAAGTTGCGTACATTGACGCCGATAATGCGGGCGTTGGCCGCCACGGCCCGCTCGATTTCCTCCTCCGTGTGCGTCTCCACCAGGACGTTCATGCCGAGCTCCCGGCTGAGGGCGCTGAACTCGGTGAGCTGGGCGTCCGACAAGGCCGCCACGATGAGCAGGATGAGGTCGGCGCCGTGGGCACGGGCTTCCCAGATCTGGTACTCGTCGAGCGTGAAGTCCTTGCGCAGCAGCGGGATGTCGACGGCGGCGCGCACGGCATCGAGGTCGGCCAGGGACCCGTTGAAGCGGCGCTGCTCGGTGAGGACGCTGATGACGGAGGCACCGCCGTCGGCGTACTGCCTGGCGAGCGACGCCGGGTCCCCGATGCTCGCGAGATCGCCCTTGGAGGGGCTGCGGCGCTTGATTTCGGCGATGACTTTCAGCTGTTCCCGGGTTGGGGAGGTTCCACCGAGGGCTGCCCAGGCGTCGCGGGCGGGTGCCGCGGCCTGGGCCAGGTCCTTCAGCTCAGCCAGGGTAACGAGGCGCTTCCTGGCGTCCATATCCTCCCTGACACCGGCGTTGATGTCATCGAGAACAGTGGCCATCAGTGGCCGGAGTTCTTCAGCTTGCTGCCCTCGACGCCGTAGCCGGCCTTGCGCATGACGTAACCAAGGATCAGGCCGATCACCATGACAACGGCGCCGCCGATGAAGATGGGGGTGCTGGCGATGACGAAGGCAATGGCTGCGATGAGCGCGCCGACGAGCATGACGATAACGCAGGTCCATGCGGCCGGGCTGTTGCCGTGGCCAAGTTCCTGGCTGTGGTCAATGGCGCCCGGGGCGACCTGTCGGGTGCCGGACTTGGAAACGGACGCAGGTGCTTTGCTCATGGAAAATCTCCTCAGGGTGGATACTGCTTACATTCTGCCATTTTTTGGCCGCCGCCCGCGTACCGCAGGACTGGACGCCCGGCCGGCGGTGGCAGCCGAAGGCCTTAGGTCGGGTCCTCGCCGCGGGAAAGCCGGTCCCAGCTGTCGATCTCGTCCACCGGCCCTGCCGCTGCAACGGTCCCGGCGGCGCCGGGTGCGTCATATTTCGTCCGCGTCTTCCAGTAACGCGAGGCGGGCAGGATCAGCAGCGCGCCCAGGGCCAGCAGGCAGCCGGCGACGACGGCGAGCACGGGAAAGGCGGTGAGCTCAACGTGTGCCTGGCTGCCGGAGATCCCGGTGGCCCCTGCGATAGTGCCCTGCGCCGCCGCGAGCGGATCCGCCAAGACCATGGCTGCGGCGGTGACCACCCCGGCTGCAGCAAGGAGGATGATGGCCGTGATGACCCACCGGGCAATCCTGCCCGCGATGGCAGCGGCAAGCCCCCCGGCCAGCGCCACCAGTGCCAGTGCCGTCACGGTGGTGGCGGCTTTGCTGCCCTGCACCTGGATGGCGCTTTGCGTGGCCCCGGCCTGGCCCACCTGGTTGGGGTCGAGGGTGGCTGTCATCCAGGTTTGGGTGGTGGTGCCGAAGGCGGCCAGCGCGAGGAGCGTGATCAGCAGCACCAGCGTGGACTTGCGCGCCCAGACGGGCGTCCGGCGTGCCTTCCCGGGCGTGCCGGCACCGCCGGTTGTGCCGGCCTTGCCTGCGGGGCCCACCGCTGCTCCGGAATCAGGCATCAGGAATCAGTCCCGCCGGGGAGGGATTCCGCCGAAATGTTGTGCAGGGATCCGGCGGTGTGGACCGCGCGCAGCGGAGCGGCCGCCTTGTTGACCGTTTCCATGGCCTCGGTGGGGTTCACCGAGTCTGCCACGATGCCGCCCCCGGCCTGCACGTAGGCGCGCCCCTCCCGGAGCAGCGCGGACCTGATGGCGATGGCCATGTCCATGTCGCCGGCGAAGTCGAGGTAGCCCACCACGCCGCCGTAGATGCCGCGTCGGTGCGGTTCCAGTTCATCGAGGAGGCGCAGCGCCCTGGGCTTGGGGGCTCCGGAGAGGGTGCCGGCCGGGAACGTGGCCTTCAGGACGTCGTAGGCCTTGGCCTGCGGGGCGAGCCGCCCCACCACGGTGGATACCAGGTGCATGATGTGGCTGAAGCGCTCCACCTCCATGAACTGGGTGACATCCACCGTGCCGGCAACGCAGACCTTGGAGAGGTCGTTGCGGGACAGGTCCACCAGCATCAGGTGCTCGGCGCGTTCTTTTTGGTCGGCCAGCAGTTCCTCGGCCAGCGCCTTGTCCGCTTCGACCGTCTTGCCGCGGGGGCGGGAGCCGGCGATGGGGTGGGTGATGACTTCCTCGCCCGTGACCGTCACCAGCGCCTCCGGGGAGGACCCGACGATGGAGTATTCGCGGCCCTCGGCGTCTTCGAGGCTGAAAATGTACATGTACGGGCTGGGGTTGGTGTTGCGGAGCACGCGGTAGACGTCCAGGGCGGATGCCTTGCATTCCATCTCAAAGCGGCGCGAGATGACCACCTGGAAGACTTCGCCGTCGACGATGGCTTCCTTGCCGCGGTCCAGGGCTGCCAGGTATTCGGCCTCGTCCCAGCGTTCCTGGACGCTGGAGGCGAAGTCCAGGGCGGCAGGTGCCAGCACGGACACGGGCTGCACCACGGGAGCGCTGATCCTTGCCAGGAGTTCCTTGACCCTGGCCACGGCGTCGTGCCAGGCCTCATCGACGCGCTCGGAGCTGTTGTCGAAGTTGATGGCGTTGGCGATGAGCAGGACCGTGCCGTCAACGTTGTCGTGCACGGCCATGTCCGTGACCAGGTTCAGGGCCATCTCCGGCAGGTGCAGATCGTCCTCCGGCGGGCTGACCAGCCGCTCCCAGTGCCGGACGGTTTCCCAGCCGAGGAAGCCCACCAGGCCGGACGTGAAGGGCGGCAGCCCTTCGAACCGGTCCGTTCGCAGGGCGTCGATGGTGTCACGGATGGCGTCCACCGGGCTGCCGCTGACCGGTACCCCGGCGGGCGGCTCGCCCAGCCAGTGCGCCTGGCCGTCCTTGGTGGTCAGCGTGGCCCGCGACCTGGCACCGATGAAGGAGTAGCGCGACCAGGCACCGCCGACGGCGGCAGATTCCATGAGGAAGGTGCCGGGCTGCCCTTGGGCCAGCTTCCGGTACAGGCCGATGGGGGTTTCGGCGTCGGCGAGGACCTTGAGCCGGACGGGAATGACGCGGCTGTGGCCGGCGAGTTCCCGGAACTCCTCAAGGCTGGGGCTGATGGTTCCGAGGTCCTGCATGGCTGTGCTTGTCCGCCTGTTCTTCGAAAGGCCCGGCGTCGCCGGTTCCTTGGATGTGCTTTGCTGGGATGCCTCCGGCCGGCTGGGGGCCGGCCCGGGCCGTGTGTTCCGCCTAGCCTGCCTGGCCTGCGACGACGTCAAGGTCCCTGCCGTCGAAGCAGGTCCGGGTGCCGGTGTGGCAGGCGGCACCTACCTGGTCGACGCGCACCAGGAGGGCGTCGCCGTCGCAGTCCATGGCCACGGATTTGACCCACTGGACGTGTCCGGAGGTGTCCCCCTTGCGCCAGTACTCCTGGCGGGAGCGGGAGTAGAACGTCACGCGTCCGGTGGTCATGGTGCGGTGCAGGGCTTCGTCGTCCATCCAGCCGAGCATGAGCACTTCGTTCGTGTCATACTGCTGCACAACAGCGGCTACCAGGCCCGCCCCATCCCGCTTCAGGGCGGCGGCCACCTCCATGGGAAGCGGGCTCGCCGGTGCGGATCCGACGGACGACGCCGGCACGTGGGACACGGCGGATCCTGCGGTTTGGACGGGGGTTGGCTGCTCAGACATCGCCTCAAGTCTAGTGCCTCGGCCGGACCGTTCTCCTGTTGTGAACAACGGCACGCCACCGGCCGCCACAGTGCTGCCCATCTCCACACCACTCGTGCTAGTTTCACAAGTGATGCATTTCGTCGAACCGTCCCGAGAAGTCCTGGCCGAAACCCTGCTTGCGGCCGGCCCTGATGCGCCCACGCTGTGCAAGGGCTGGCGTACCAGGGACCTTGCCGCGCACCTTTACCTGCGCGAGCGGAAGGCCGCCGTCGGGCTCGGTTTGATCATCAAGCGCCTGGCCAAGGCTTCCGACCAGGCCACCGCGAAGCTGGCCGCCAAGCTCACCACCAACGAGGACTACGCCCGGCTGGTGAACACCTTCCGCGCCGGGCCGCCTGCCCTCTCCCCGATGAGCATCCGTGCGCTGGACGAGAGCGCCAACCTGATCGAGTACTTCGTCCACACGGAGGACGTCCGGCGCGCCGTGGACCGGTGGGCGCCCAGGGCACTGGACGAGGCCTACTCGGATGCGTTGTGGGACGAACTGGTCAAACGCGCTGCCATCCTCTATCGCGGCGTGGACCTGGGCATTGTCTTGGTCCGGCCCTCCGGCCCCCGCCACGTCGCCAAGCGCGCACCGGTTTCCGTAGCCATCGTCGGTGAGCCGGGCGAACTGCTGATGCACGCCCATGGCCGCACCCGCCACGCCCTGGTCACCTTCGAAGGCCAGCCCGACGCCGTCGCCCTCCTCCAGTCAGCCGAAGTAGGGCTGTAACGGAACCCGGTGATTAAGCCTGTCGAAATCCCCTTTCGACAGGTTCAAGCACAGTCGGCTGGCGCCACAGCTGCTACCTGACTTCGAAGCCTGCTTCGCGGATGGCGTCCTTGACCTGGGACATCATGTTGTCCGGGCCCCAGTGGAAGATTGAGGCAGCCAGGACGGCGTCCGCGCCGGCCGCGACGGCGGGCGGAAAGTGCGCCGGCTCCCCCGCACCGCCGGAGGCGATGATCGGTACCCTGACGGCGGCCCGGACCAGCTTGATGAGTTCGAGGTCGAAGCCGTCCTTGGTGCCGTCGGCATCGATGGAGTTCAGCAGGATCTCCCCGACGCCGCGGTCGGCTGCTTCCCTGGCCCATTCGATGGCGTCGATCCCGGTGCCGGTGCGGCCGCCGTGGGTGGTCACTTCGAAGCCCGAGGGCGTGGGCTTCGATCCGGGCCGGGTCCGGCGGGCGTCAACGGACAGGACCAGCACCTGGGAGCCGAAGTGCCGGGTGATCTCGTCGATGACGTCCGGGCGGGCCACTGCTGCCGTGTTGATGGAGGCTTTGTCCGCGCCGTAGCGGAGGAGCTTGTCCACCTCGGCCACGCCCCGGACGCCGCCGCCAACGGTGAGCGGAATGAAGACTTCCTCGGCGGTGCGCCGGACAACGTCGAAGGTGGTCTCCCGGTTGCCGGACGACGCGGTGACGTCGAGGAAGGTCAGTTCGTCGGCGCCGGCGTTGTCGTAGCGGTGGGCGAGTTCCACGGGGTCGCCGGCATCGCGGAGGCCCTCGAAGTTGACACCCTTGACGACGCGCCCGGCGTCGACGTCGAGGCAGGGAATGACGCGGACTGCTACTGCCATGGGTACTCCTGGAGATTCAGTGCTGCTGGGGGTCGCCGGTAATCAGACGGGGATCAGATGCGGCAGGCGTGGATGCTGCTGACCAGGATGGCGCGGGCGCCCAGATCGTACAGTTCGTCCATGATCCGGTTGGTTTCCTTCTTGGGGACCATGGACCGGACAGCCACCCAGTCGGAGTCGCGCAGCGGGGAGACCGTGGGCGATTCAAGCCCGGGGGTCAGGCTGGCGGCCTTCTCCACGAGCTCCTTGCGGATGTCGTAGTCCATCAGGACGTACTGGCGCGCCACCAGGACACCCTGGAGCCGCCGGATAAGGACCTCGATCTCCTTGGCCGTGCCGTTGGCTTCCCCGCCGGCACCGGTGCGCCGGATGAGGACAGCTTCGGATTTGAGGATGGGCTCGCCGAAGATTTCCATGCCGGCGGCCTTGAGGGTGTTGCCGGTTTCCACGACGTCGGCGATGGCGTCCGCGACGCCGAGGCGCACGGAGGATTCCACCGCGCCGTCGAGCCGGACCACCTTGGCGTTGATCCCGCGTTCGGCCAGGTAGTTGCGCAGCAGGCCGTCGTAGCTGGTGGCCAAGCGCTTTCCTTCGAGTTCGGCGGCGGAGCTGAAATCGCCCACCGGCCCGGCAAAACGGAACGTGGAGGCGGCGAATCCCAGCGGCAGGAGCTCTTCGGCTTCCACCTCGGCGTCCAGCAGCAGGTCGCGGCCGGTGATGCCGACGTCGAGAGTTCCCCGGCCGACGTAGACCGCAATGTCGCGGGGGCGGAGGAAGAAGAACTCAATGTCGTTGTCGGGGTCCACCATGACCAGCTCGCGGCCGTCGCGCCGCTGGCGGTATCCGGCTTCGGAGAGCATGGCGGAGGCGGCTTCGGACAGGGAGCCCTTGTTGGGGACGGCTACTCGCAGCATGGGGAATTCTTTCTGGGGTGGAAGGGTTGGTTTCAGGCAGTGCAGGCCACAGCGGGCCCGGCGGCAGGGCGCCGGACCGGTGGCTACAGATGCTTGTAAACGTCTTCCAGGGTCAGGCCTTTGGCGAGCATCAGGACCTGCAGGTGGTACAACAGCTGGGAGATTTCCTCGGCCGCAGCTTCATCGGATTCATATTCGGCAGCCATCCAGACTTCGGCTGCTTCCTCAACGACTTTTTTGCCGATGCCGTGAACACCGGACTCCAATTCAGCGACGGTGCGGGAGCCTTCCGGGCGGGTGGCTGCCTTCTCGCTGAGCTCAGCGAACAGCGTCTCGAAATTCTTCACGCCCTCCAGCCTACTTGCTGCGGACGCGGCGGCGCTTCCCGGGCGGTTGCATGACGGGCGCGATGTGAGGGAATACACACCGCGCCCGTGCGGCGCGCCGCGGCTTAGCTGCGGTATTGCTTGAGGACGACGGCGGTGGCCAGCGCCGCGGTGACGGCTTCGTGGCCCTTGTCCTCCTTGGAGCCGGGCAACCCGGCGCGGTCCAGCCCCTGCTGCTCGTTGTCGCAGGTGAGCACGCCGAAGCCCACCGGCACACCGGTGGCTACGCTGACGTCGGTGAGGCCCGACGTCGCAGCCTGGCAGACGTAGTCGAAGTGCGGGGTTCCGCCGCGGATTACGACGCCGAGGGCAACCACGGCGTCAAAGTGCGGTGCCAGGCGTGCGGCTGCCACCGGAAGCTCGAAGCTGCCCGGAACGCGCAGCACGGTGGGCTCGGGGATGCCGGCATCCTTGGCAGCGCGCAGGGCGCCGTCCAGGAGTCCGTCCATAATCTGGGTGTGCCAGCTGGCTGCGATGATTGCCAGCTTCAGCTGTGAGGTCTCAGCAGGGTTGAGGGTGCTGAGGTCGATGTCGGGGGCGCCGTGTCCGCTCATGGGTTTGTTGTGTTCCGTTCGTTCGTAAAGACGTCAGTCTTGTTCGTGGTCGTAGGGGGTTTCGGGGGCGGTCACGGGAACGGGCGCCGCCTGCGTGTCCAGCAGGAGCATGTGTTCCATGCGGTCCTTCTTGGTTCGCAGGTACCGGATGTTCTGTTCGCGGGACGGGACCTCGGTGGGCACCATTTCCACGACCTTCACCCCGGCGTTGGCCAGCCTGTTCTGCTTATCCGGGTTGTTGCTCAGCAGCCGCACCTCGTGCAGCCCCATTTCCGCCAGGATCTGCGCCGCGGCCTTGTAGCAGCGGGCATCAACGGGAAGGCCCAGCTGTTCGTTGGCCTCTACGGTGTCAAAGCCGGCTTCCTGCAGCGCGTAGGCCTTGATCTTGTTGGCCAGGCCGATGCCGCGGCCTTCCTGGCCGCGGAGGTAGAGCAGCGTTCCGCCATTGTCCCGGATCAGCTCCAGCGCGAAGGCGAGCTGTTCCCCGCAGTCGCACCGGTAGGAACCAAAGACGTCGCCGGTCAGGCACTCGGAGTGCAGCCGGACCAGGGGAGCTTTTCCGTCGGTGGGAGCATTGGGCGAGCTGACGGCCAGGTGTTCCACACCGGTCACGAGGTCGGTCCACGCCTGCGCCACGAAGTCGCCAAAGGCGGTGGGCAGTTGCACTACCGGTCCTCCGCTGACGGGATGGGGCGCCTCGCCGGACACCGCGTGGGACTTGCGGTGGCCGTTGTGCTGGCTGTCGTCGCTGGCTGCCGCTGCCGTCATCGTTTCTCCTTTTCTCCACCCGGGACCACCCGGGCATCCTCATCCGGGGCGCCCCCGGCCCCGGCTTCAAGATACGCCACCAGGTCCTCGATGGAGATGAGGGGGCACCCATGTTCAGCTGCGAACGAACGGAGCCCGTCCAGGCGCATCATTTCGCCGTCGTCGTACACCACTTCCGCGATCACCCCGACAGGCTCGAGGCCCGCAAGGCGGCACAGGTCCACAGCGGCCTCGGTGTGGCCCTGGCGTTCCCGCACACCACCATTAACTGCACGGAGCGGGAAAATATGCCCCGGCCTGGTCACGGACGCCGGTCCAGCCTGCGGGTCGGCCAGGATCCGGGCGGTCAGGGCCCGGTCCGTGGCGGAGATTCCCGTGCTGACGCCGATCGCCGCATCACAGGAGACGGTGTAGGCGGTGCCTTTGGCGTCCTCGTTGACGGCCGTCATGGGAGGCAGCGCCAGTGCGTCGGCGCGGTCCCCCGTCAGCGGCACGCAGATCACGCCGGAGCTGTACCGGATGGTCCAGCCCATCAGCGCCGGAGTGGCGTGCTGGGCGGCGAAGATGATGTCGCCTTCGTTTTCGCGGTCCTCGTTGTCGACCACCAGCACCGGGCGCCCGGCAGCCATGGCGCGCACGGCGTCCTCGATGGAATCCAGTACCCGGGCGGGTCCGGATGACGCCACGCCCGTGGCGGGGCCACCGGTGACCGGCTGGTTGGTTTCGGGATCATTCGCGACGGTGGGCGCCAGGCGGACAGCTGCGTTCACAGTGCACCTCCCGCAAGGGCGTCTTTGTCGTGGCTTGCTTGCGCTCCGGCGCCGCGGAAGGCCAGCAGCCGTTCGGTGTATTTGGCCAGGACGTCCACTTCCAGGTTCACCCGGCTGCCGGTGGTCTTGGTGCCCAGTCCGGTTTCGGCGAGGGTGGTGGGTATCAGTCCCACTTCGAACCAGGGTTCCTGCTCCGCGGCAGGGCTGACGGCAGTCACCGTGAGGGAGACGCCGTCGATGGCGATGGAGCCTTTCTCGGCAATGTACCGGGCCAGGTTGGCGGGGACGCCGAACCGCAGCCGCTCCCAGTTGCCCTGGGGCTCCCGTTCCAGCAGGACGCCTACACCGTCCACGTGCCCTTGCACCACGTGGCCGTCCAGGCGGCCACCTGCGGGGACGCACCGTTCCAGGTTCACGGAGTCGCCGGCGGTGAGCTCGCCGATGGTGCTCCGCACCAGGGTCTCCCCCATAACGTCGACGCTGAAGTCCCTGCCGTCGATGGCGGTTGCCGTGAGGCAGACCCCGTTGACGGCGATGGAGCCGCCCAGCGCGAGGCCGTCGGTCGAGGCGGGCGCGTGCAGCCGCACGGTGGCGCTGGTGTTGCCGTCGCGCTCAACGGACAGCACCTGCCCCTGCTCGGCAATAATTCCGGTGAACATCAGTAGCCTCCCTGGGCCTGGTCCGCGCTGCCGCGGGATGGTGGGTAATCGAGTGCAACTTTGCGTTGCGGTCTGAGGTGGAGCCTGAGGTCCCGGCCCAGCGTCCGGACCGCGCCGCCGTCGGAGGCGTCCCATTCCCATTGCTGGGCGTCGGGAAGGCTGGTGATGCCCAGCCCGTTCAGTGCGGCGGTGCCGGATCCCAGCAGGGTGGGCGCCAGGTACACGATGAGTTCATCCACCAGGCCGGCCGCCAGGAAGGAGCTCAGGATGCTGGATCCGCCCTCAACCATGACGTGACGGATCCCGGACGTGTACAGCATGGACAGTGCCTCGCGGGGATCACGGGTTGGGAGGTGGACGGCCAGGCCGTCGTCCCCATGGATTGCAGCGTCCTCCGGGATGGCCCGCAGGCCCATGACGGCACGGACGGGCTGCTTGGGCGCCGGGTTGCCGGAGGCGTCCCGGGCAGTCAGCCGGGGGTTATCCACCAACACCGTCTGTGTGCCCACCAGGATGGCATCGATGCGGCTGCGGATCCCGTGGTTGTCCGCCAGGGACTCCGGGCTGGAGATCCACTGGCTGGTGCCGTCTTCGGCGGCGATTCGGGCGTCAAGGGTCTGCGCGATATGGAGGGTAACGAAGGGCCGCTTGGCAGCGACTGCCTCGAACCACTGGCGGTTCAGGTCCAGGGCTTCATCGGCGCCCAGTCCGCTGCGGACCCGGACGCCTGCCGCGCGCAGCGTCGCCGCTCCCCCGGCAGCAGGGTCATGGGGGTCATCCACGGCGTACACCACGTCCGTGATTCCGGCGGCGATGATCGCTTCCGTGCAGGGACCCGTGCGGCCCACGTGGTTGCAGGGTTCCAGCGTGACCACCATGGTGCAACCGGACAGATCCAGTCCGACGGCGGCGGCCTGCGCGATTGCGTCGGCTTCGGCGTGTGCGGTGCCGGCGCCGCGGTGGTGGCCGGAAACCAGCTGGCGGCCGTCAGGCCCAATGACGACGGCGCCCACCAGGGGATTCGCGCCGCGGGGGCCTTCCAGAGCTGCCTCGAGGGCGTCTTCCATGGCGCCGGTTTCGGCGGCGCTGAAGGCTGTGACCACGCCGGCGTCCGGCTGGAGCTTCGCGGCGCCCGTCATGCGGATGCCACTGCGGAGGAGTTGCCTGCCTTGGAAGCGGCAGTACTTGCGGCATTAAAGAGCCATCGCTGGGGGTTCATTGTGCGTCGTTCCTTCCCTGTCGAACCGCGATGGCTCCGGGGATACGACAGCAGAACGCTGCGGAGCCCAAAGGCTGCGCAGATACAGCTGTACGTGCTTCTCTCATCCAGACTTTAACTGTCGGTACCGGAATTCCACCGGTTCAACCGTCCGCCGGAATCCTCCTGGGAGGACACCGGCTCGCGGGTCGCGGACTGTCACCGCCGGTTCGGACTTACACCGACCCCGGAGCACGTATGTGTGTTGTTATTGTGCCACAACCCGGGTGGCCTCCCGGTTATTCCGTCGCGGCACGTAATGTCCGGCTGCCCTTGGCGCGCAGCAGGTCGATGGCAGCGGACGGATCCTCGGCGCCGTACACGGCGGAACCGGCGACAAAGACGTTGGCCCCGGCTTCGGCGGCGCGGGCAATGGTCTCTTCGGTAATGCCGCCGTCCACCTGGATGGCCACCCCCAGTCCGGAGCCGTCCACGGCCGCCCGGGCCCTGCGGATCTTCGGCAGGGTGATGTCCAGGAACGCCTGGCCGCCGAACCCCGGTTCCACGGTCATGATGAGTAGCATGTCCAGTTCCGGCAGCATGTCCAGGTACGGTTCCACTGCCGTTGCCGGGCGCAGGGCCATCCCTGCTTTGGCTCCCCTGCTGCGCAGTTCCCGCGCCAGCTTGATGGGTGCAATGGAAGCTTCGGCATGGAACGTCACGGAGGCCACGCCGGCATCCGCGAAACCAGGCGCCCAGCGGTCCGCGTCGGCGATCATCAGGTGGGCGTCGAGCGGCACGGGGCTGACGGCCTGGATCCGCTGCACGACGGGCAACCCTAGGGTCAGGTTGGGAACGAAGTGGTTGTCCATGACATCGACGTGCACGGCGTCGGCATTGCTGATCCGCTGCAGTTCGGCCTCAAGGTTGACGAAGTCGGCGGAGAGGATGCTCGGGTTGATGCAGCACTGCGTCACGGAAAAAGCCTTTCGCTGGTTGTTCTGGTCCCACGGCATGGATCACGTCGTGGTTGCTGGGTGTCGCGCCGTTCCTGCTGGTCAGGCTTTCTTCCTGATCAGGGCAAGGAACATCGCATCGGTGTGATGGATGTGGGGCCAGAGCTGTGCGGTGAGCTCGTGGCCGGCACCGAGGGACCCGGTCAGGCTGACCGCGTCCAGGGCGGCCCCGGCGTCAAGGAGTTCAAGGTCGGTGCGCTTGCGCAGGACGTCTGACACAACTGCTGTTGTCTCCGCAGGATGCGGTGAGCAGGTCACGTAGGCCACCACTCCCCCTGGCCGGACGGCGGCCAAGGCTGACGCCAGCAGTTCGCGCTGCAATGGCCCGAGGTCCGCGATGTCCTTGGGCGAACGACGCCACCGGGACTCCGGCCTGCGGCGGAGTGCGCCGAGGCCGGTGCAGGGAACGTCAACCAGCACACGGTCATACTGCTCCGGCTGCTCACCGCCCACTTCACGGCCGTCGCCGGTGCGGACCTGCCAGCTGCCGTGCGGCACGGCGCCTAGTGCCTGGCTGACCAGCTTGGCCCGGTGCGGCGCGGGCTCGTTCGCCAGCAGGGTGGCGCCCCGCTGGTGCGCCAGCGCACCAAGGAGCGCGGCTTTCCCGCCGGGACCGGCACAGAGATCGAGCCACGCTTCAGCGCCGCCGTCGGCCGCTGGGGCGCTCAGGGGCTCGCTTCCGTCCACCGGTGCATCAAGGTCCACCGCGGCCAGGGCCCTGGCCACCAGCTGGGAACCGACATCCTGTACACGGGTGGTGCCGGCGCGGACGGAAGCCAGGCGGCCCAGGTCGCCGCCACTGGAGAGCGCTGAACCTTCAACGAGCTCCCCGGAAGTGGCGCCGCCTTCCAGTGCTTCGTCCAGGCTGCCCAGCCCGGGCAGCGCAACGAGGTTGACCACCGGGGCGGCGTTGTCGGCTTCCAGCAGCTCATCGATCTCTGCCGCGGAACGGCCGTGGGCCACGAGGGACTGCCGCATGGCCCGGACGATCCACTCGGGGTGGGCGTACTTCACCGCGGCCACCTTCGTGGCGTCGGTTTCGCCTGCCACGAGCAGGTCCAGCCACTCCTCGAGGCTGCGGGCGGCGACCTTGCGCAGGACGGCGTTGATCAGCGTCGACGGTCCGGCGCCGATCACCGCGCGGGCGAGCCCCACGGTCTGGTCCAGTGCAGCGTGGGCGGGGACCCGCATGGCAAGCAGTTGGTGGGCGCCGATGCGGAGCGCATCCAGGATGGCCGGGTCCAGCTGGGCCAGGGGACGGTCCACGCACCGAGCCAGGATGGCGTCATAGGTGCCTTGGTTGCGGAGTGCGCCATAGCTCAGCTCGGTGGCGAATCCGGCGTCCCGCTTGTCCAGGTGGTGGTGCCGGATCCGGGCCGGCAGCACGAGGTTGGCGTAGGCGTCCTCCGCCGCGACGGCGCGGAGCACCTCGAAGGCCACGAGGCGGGCGGGATCCGCGCGCCTGGTGCGCTGGGCCGGAGCCTGCTCGGTGAAGCTCCGCTGCGGACCGCGGTTGCGTTCGCGCCCCTTGGCGTTCCGCCGGCTGGCGTCCCGGGGACCGCCATTGCCACGGCCGCCGCCGGCAGCTCCGCCGCTGCCGCCCTGGCCGCCTTTCCCGGCGCTGCTGCGTCCTCCGGCACTGCCCCGTCCGCCTGTATTGCCTCCGGACCCGGTCATTCGAACACCACGCTCTCCAGTGAAGCCAAACCGCGCGCCCAGTCGGGGGCGGCCATCATCTTTTTCCCGGCAGGCTGGATACGCGTCAGTTCCACCGCGTGCGACCCTGTTCCCACCAGCACGGCCTTGCCGTTAAGTTCCACGGCTCCCGGGGCCAGCCCGGAAACATCCGGCCGCAACCGGACCGGCTCGACTTTGACCCGCTGCCCGTGGAGCACGGTCCAGGCACCGGGCTCGGGGGTGGCACCGCGTGCCTGCCTGCTGATGGCAAGAGCCGGGTGTGCCCAGTTCAGGTGGCCGTCCTCCAACGTCAATTTCGGCGCAAGCGAGACATCCCCGGCCTGCGGCTGCGGCACTGCTTTTCCGGCGTCGATGGCGGACAGGGTCTGGGCCAGCAGGACCGCGCCACTGTGGGACAGCCGTTCCAGGAGGTCCCCTGCGGTGTCCTGGGGCTTGACGGCCTCCGTCAGCGTGCCGAAGACCGGCCCGGTGTCCAGGCCTTCCTCGAGTTGGAACGTCACGGCGCCGGTGACGTCGTCTCCGGCCATGATGGATCGCTGGACCGGGGCCGCGCCGCGCCAGGCGGGCAGCAGGGAAAAGTGCAGGTTGACCCAGCCGTGCCGCGGGATGCCCAGGGCATCAGGGGGAACCAGCCCGCCATAAGCGACGATGGCCGCGACATCCGGCTTTACCGCGGCAATGCCGGCGATGGCATCGGCGTCGACGCGCGCGGCGCGGATGACGTCGATGCCCAGTTCCGCGGCCCGCTGGGCAACGGGCGACGGCGTCAGCACGCGCTTGCGGCCCAGCGGTGCGTCGGGCCGGGTCAGGACGGCAACGACGTCAAAACCGGCGTTGACCAGCGCGTTCAGGGAGGGAACTGCGACGGCGGGTGTCCCCGCGAAGAGGACCCTCACCCGGCTGCGCCGAAGCTGGAGCCGGGGGTGCTGGTTCCGCCAAAGCTGGCGCCGCCGAAGCTTGACCCGACACTCTTGGCGCGTTTGGCTGTGGTTCGTCCGGCGACGGCGTCGTAATTGGCGTTGCGGATGGACCTCAGGGCGGCCTTCCGGTCCTCGCCCTCGAGGCGGTCCGTGTAAAGAATGCCGTCCAGGTGGTCGTTTTCGTGTTGGAAGCAGCGAGCCAGCATCCCTTCACCGTCGATGGAGACCGGGTTGCCGTGCATGTCGACACCGGTGACGCGGGTGGCGCGGAAACGGCGGACCGGGAAACCGAGGCCTGGGATGGACAGGCAGCCCTCCACGTGGTCCGGCTGGTAATCCTCGCTGTTCTCCAGGACAGGATTAATGATGTGGCCCTCGACGCCGTCGATCCGGTAGGTGAAGATGCGCTTGCTGACGCCGATCTGGGGAGCGGCGAGGCCGGCGCCTTCGACGTCCTCCATGGTTTCGGTCATGTCGGCGACCAGTTTGGCAAGGTCGGGTCCGAATTCCGTCACGGGATCGGCGACTGTGCGCAGCACAGGATCGCCGATGATGCGGATATTCAGAATAGCCATGCGCTGTGTGTCCTCACGGTTGGCGGCAAAAGGGAACCTATCCAGTTTAGGTGCAGTCTCGTCACGTGCACCGTTACCCTAGGCGGTGCGGGCCAGGGGTGGAGGTGCGATGGGCAACAGCGCGGTGCCGGCACTGAGGGTATCTGCTGAGAGCTCCCAGACACGGCGCAGTGCGCAGAACTTCCACCAGTGGTGCTTAAGGACTTCCGGGTTGGCGCGGACCGGGCGGACTTCCGTCTCGCCGATGGCCACGGCCAGCAGGACGGGGTCTTCGCCGTACTTCCAGGGTTCCCAGGTGCCGGCTTCAGGATCCACGAGGCTCTCTTCGGCCTTCATCCCGGCCACCAGCTGCATGACCACCTTGTTGTCCAGCGGCTTGACCTGTCCGTCCCGCGTTGTTCCCTTGGTCTTGTAGTCGATCAGGCAGATGCGTCCGTTGATCCTGGCCACGAGGTCAAGGGTTCCGGCGTATCCCACCGAGTTGTTCCAGACAGTGATCTCCGGGGCAATCGGCTCCACGCGGAAGAGTTCCCACCATTCGTCGAACCGCACGGCGAAAGCTTCCTCACCGTTGGCGGCCAGCGCGTCGCGGGCTTCCTTCATGGCATGGGGGCGGCCCAATGCCCTCAGCGCCACCTGTTCACAGTAGTTGTGCACACGGTCTCCGCGGCGTGCGGCGTCGTCCCGGTACGTTTCAGCAGCTTTGGCTGCACGGTTGATGGCCTGCTTGATCTTGGCAGGGCTCCCCAGGCAGTCGGACAGCAGCGGATCCTTGGCCAGGCTGCTGGCACCCATGTAGCCGAACCAGCCATCGAGCCCGTGCGGCTGCTGGCTGATCACCGTGGTGATGGAAGGCACCGAGAACTGCTCAGACGTTGACCGTGCGTACATCCGGCCGTATTCGGTGGCGTGGGCGAGAAGCGGATCAGTCATACAAAAGACTCTTTCACAGGGGGCCGACAAAAGCTCCGGGGTCCGGAGCCGCACACAAAAAAGGCCCGTTTCCGCTGCTGATGAGCGGAAACGGACCTCTGCGGTGGGCGATACTGGGTTCGAACCAGTGACCTCTTCGGTGTGAACGAAGCGCGCTACCACTGCGCCAATCGCCCCGATGCATTTGAATGCTAGCCCACGACCACCCCAATTCAAAAATCGGCGTTCCGCAGCCCGGCGCGCTCCTTCCGTGGGCCCGCCGCACGCGGCTCCGTCCGATCCCTGGCCCGCGAAGCCCGCCGCCGTCGTCGGAAATTACACGCCTGTAACTCGCGAAAGTCCGCGTGGATGCTGGGAAGCGGGACGGTTGGCAGTTCCGCGGCCCGCCCCGATTTGGAGTTTCTCGGAACCTCCTATATTGTTTTTACTCGTTGGAACGCGAGGAAATGCCGGAAACGGCAAGGAATCAAGCCTCCAAAATGCGGACGTAGCTCAGCTGGTAGAGCACCACCTTGCCAAGGTGGATGTCGCGAGTTCGAATCTCGTCGTCCGCTCGCAGGACACTGTCACGGCAAACATTCTTCGGAATCGGCGCCAGCACGGTGGGTTGGCCGAGAGGCGAGGCAGCGGCCTGCAAAGCCGTATACACGGGTTCGAATCCCGTACCCACCTCGGTGAAAACCATGGTTTCCGGAGTTCCGGATGCAATGGGCGATTGGCGCAGCGGTAGCGCGCTTCCCTGACACGGAAGAGGTCACTGGTTCGATCCCAGTATCGCCCACTCGGCAAGGCAACTTGCCGGCAGTACCACCGGATTCTCCGGAACAAACTGCACAAATGCGGACGTAGCTCAGCTGGTAGAGCACCACCTTGCCAAGGTGGATGTCGCGAGTTCGAATCTCGTCGTCCGCTCTCTTTTATCCCATCAGCCGGTCTTCCGGTTCCGGGCGATTGGCGCAGCGGTAGCGCGCTTCCCTGACACGGAAGAGGTCACTGGTTCGATCCCAGTATCGCCCACACACGAACAGCAGCTCTCCGGAGCTGCTTTTTTCGTTTCCGGGTATCCGCTGCAGGCGAACGTGATTCCCTTGGCACGCCTCCCGCGCCCGGATAGGATCGAATGCGCGAGGAGCGACCTGGCTCCGCGATAGAAGGGAGGTGTCCGTGGGTTTGATTGACGATCTAAAGGGCAAGGCTCAGGGTCTCATCCGCGGCAACGAGCAGGCTATCAAGGACGGCATCACCAAGGCCGGCGATTTCGTCGACACCAAGACCGGCGGCAAGTACGCAGGCCACGTCGACAAGATCCAGGATGGCGCTTCCAAGCTCGTTGACAAGAACGGCACCCCGGGGCAGGCACCTGCCACCGAGCAGGTTCCCCCGGCAGCTCCTGGTAATCCGGTTCCGCCGGTCGACAGGGCTCCGTAAAGGATTTGGCCAGGGCTTTTGCCCGGCACGTCAAGGAGGTGCGGGTCCCGCCGGGAGGCGGCACCCGCACCTTTGGCGTTTAAGGACTTCTTCTGAAGCTCCCGATTGCCGGTTGGGAAACCTGCGCCGGTAACCTGCCGGTATGCCCAAGTCCCCCGCACCCGCCCTATCCACCAGGTCCGGACTGGCCCGGACCGATTCCAAGCCGGTCATCGCCGGGATTGTCACAGCATTGGTGGGGTTCACCTCATCGTTTGCCGTGGTCCTGGCCGGCCTCACGGCGGTGGGTGCCAACCCCGCCCAGGCAGCGTCCGGCCTGCTGGCGGTGACGCTCACCGTTGGGCTCGGCGTGTTGTTCCTAGCGTGGCGTTCCCGGGTCCCGGTGACCCTGGCCTGGTCCACGCCGGGCGCAGCGCTGCTTGCTGCATCGGCAGTGCCCGACGGCGGGTGGCCCGCCGCCGTCGGAGGCTTCGTTGGGGCGGGGCTGCTGCTGGCTCTGACCGGCCTGGTGCCCGCGCTCGGCAGGCTGATGGCGCGCATCCCGACATCCCTGGCCCAGGCCATGCTGGCCGGTGTCCTGCTCCAGCTCTGCCTGGCACCCTTCAAGGCCCTTGGTTCGGTGCCCCTCTTCGTGGCACCCGTGATCCTGTGCTGGCTGCTGATGATGAAGTTCGCCCCGCGGTGGGCGGTGCCAGCAGCCCTGCTGGTGGCCCTGGGCGTAATCGGAGTGTCGCTGGCATCGGCAGGAACGACTGTCGCACCGTCCGCCCTGGTCCCGGCCCTGTCGTGGACCATGCCCACGTTCAGCGTGCAGGCCATGGCGGGGATCGCCGTGCCGTTGTTCGTAGTGACCATGGCCTCCCAGAACATTCCGGGGGTGGCCGTACTCAGGTCCTTTGGCTATGAAACACCGTGGCGGCCGGCAATGCTGGTCACGGGAGCGGGGACCCTTGCCGGTGCACCCTTCGGCGGCCACGCCATCAATCTCGCCGCACTCAGCGCCGCCCTTGCCGCCGGGGAGGAAGCTGGCGCGGACCGAAGCCGCCGATGGATCGCCGGCTTCACCTCCGGCGCAGCGTACTTGGTGCTGGCAGCATTCTCGGCCGCCCTGGTATCGCTGGTCAGCAACGCACCCGCCGGGATGCTTGAAACCGTTGCGGGGCTGGCACTGCTGGGCACCCTGGCCTCGGCCGTCTCGGCGGCGCTGGCGGACGCCGATGACCGGATTGCCCCCGCCGTCACCTTCCTGATGGCCGCCTCCGGCCTGGTATTCGCCGGGATCGGGTCCGCTTTTTGGGCGCTCCTGGCCGGCCTTGTGGTCAGGCTGGTGCTGCAACCCCGGCCCGGTGGCCGGGCCGGCAGGAAGTCCGCCTAGGAGGGTTCGTGGTTTTGGCCTTCGCGGGCCAGGGCAGTGAGGCGGGAGACGGCGCGGAAGTACTTCTTCATGTACCCGCCGGCCATCATTTCCTCGGTGAACAGCTTGTCGAACGGGACGCCGCTGGCCAGGATAGGCACGTCCTTGTCGTAAAGCCGGTCGGCAAGGACCACGAACCGCAGCGCCACGGCCTGCTCCGTGATGGTCTCCACGTTGCGCCACACCACGCCCTCGATGCCGTCGATCAGTTGGCGGTAGCGGCTGGGGTGAACGCCGGCCAGGTGGTGGATTAGGGTGGAGAACTCGTCCTGGGCCACCGTCTTCCCGTCGAACTCCGCCTTCATGTGCGTGTTGAGTTCGCTGTTCTTCAACGGTGCCGGTGCGGCCGGGAGGCCGCGGTGCCGGAAGTCCTCGCCGTCAATGCGGATGACGTCGAACTGGTCCGCAAGAACCTGGATCTCCCGCTGGAAGTCCACGGCGGCGAACCGGCCGTCGCCCAGGGAGCCCGGCAGCGTGTTGGACGTGGCGGCAAGCTTGACGCCTGCGTCTGCCAGTTCACGCATGAGCCGGGACATCAGGACGGTGTCGCCCGGATCGTCCAGTTCGAATTCGTCGATGCACACCAGTTGGTAGCTGCTCAAGGCATCCACCGTTTTGCGGAAGGAGAGGGCGCCCACCAGGTTGGTGTACTCCACGAACGTACCGAAGGCCTTGGGTCCGGGTGATGCGTGCCAGAGGGACGCGAGCAGGTGCGTCTTGCCCACCCCGAAGCCGCCGTCCAGGTAGATTCCCGCCCTGGATTCGTCCTTTTTGCCGAACAGCTTCTTGAAGAGCCCGCCTCCGTTGCCTGACCCCACGCCGTCGGCAAATCCTTCCAGGGCACGCACGGCGGCAGCCTGGCTGGGCTGCTTGGGGTCCGGGCGGTAGCTTGAAAAGGAAACCTCCCCGAACCGGGGCGACGGGTAGAAGCCCTTGAGGAGTTCATCCACCGAAACTGCCGGAGTGCGGGCGGCAAGCTGTTCGATCTGTACCAAGGTGGTCCGTTCTGCTGGTGGTTGGTCCCCAGAAAGGATACCGGCAATGCGGGCCGTACCCGGGTGGAACGCCGTCCAGCCCCCCCGGGCGTGACGAAGGCAACATTTCGCCCTATTAACGGAATACGGACAACCCTGCGGGCGCTGGCTAGGGTGGGAACAGGTTCCATGCATGTTCCACGGTTTCCCGTGCTCTTACTGAAAGGCCAAGCCATGCCCTACCCGGTTGAACAGAATGAGAAGTTCGCAGCCTACGCCCACCCGGAGCGGCTCGTTTCCACCGACTGGCTCGCGGCCGCCATCAGCAACGGCGCAGTGGCCAACGGCGACCTCATCCTGGTCGAATCCGACGAGGACGTGCTCCTGTATGAAACTGGCCACATTCCCGGCGCCGTGAAGATCGACTGGCACACGGACTTGAACGACGAAGTCTCCCGGGACTATGTGGACGGCGCGGCCTTCGCCGAACTCGCGGCCGCCAAGGGCATTTCCCGCGACAGCACCGTGGTCATCTACGGTGACAAGTCCAACTGGTGGGCCGCCTACGCCCTCTGGGTCTTCACCCTGTTCGGCCACCAGGACGTCAGGCTGCTGGACGGCGGCCGGGACAAGTGGGTTGCCGAAGGCCGCGAACTGACCAGGGACCGGCCTGCTCCCGCTCCCGGAAACTACCCGGTGGTGGAGCGCGACGACGCCCCGATCCGCGCCTTCAAGGACGACGTCCTGGCACATCTGGGCACCGGCCCGCTGATCGATGTCCGCTCCCCCGAGGAATACACCGGACAGCGCACCCACATGCCGGCCTACCCGGAGGAGGGCGCCCTGCGCGGCGGCCACATCCCCACTGCCGCGTCCATCCCCTGGGCCCGCGCCGCCGCCGAGGACGGCACCTTCCGGAGCCGGGACGAGCTGGCAGCGATCTACCTGGGCGAAGCCGGCCTGGCCGAAGGCGACGACGTGGTGGCGTACTGCCGCATCGGCGAACGGTCCAGCCACACCTGGTTTGCCCTGAAGTACCTCCTGGGCTTCGAGACCGTCCGCAACTATGACGGATCGTGGACCGAGTGGGGCAACGCCGTGCGTGTACCGATCGTCAAGGGCGCCGAGCGGGGTTCCGTTCCCGTCGCCGTCGGAGCCTGACCACGCTCCCCGCGTAGACTTGGAACGATGACTACTCAAGCTTTGCCTTCCGCCCTGGCGGCAATCGTTGACGACTTCCAGGCCCTGTCCGAACCCGAGAGGCTGCAGCTGCTGCTGGAGTTCTCGGAGGGACTGCCGGAACTCCCGGACCGGCTCAAAGACCACCCCGAGCTCCTTGAGCAGGTCGTGGAGTGCCAGTCGCCGCTGTTCCTCACCATCGAGACGGAAAACAACGACGACGGCGCGGTCCGCCTGTTCTTCAAGGCACCGCCCGAGGCGCCCACCACGCGCGGTTTTGCCGGTGTGCTGCACGAGGGGCTTGATGGCCTGACGGCGGCGGAGATCCTGTCCGTGCCCGATGACATGCCGGAACTGCTGGGCCTTACCCGCGCCATCACCCCCCTGCGCATGCGGGGCATGACGGCGATGCTCGGCCGGATCAAGCGCAAGGTCGCCGCGGCGTCCAGCAACGGGGCCTGACCACGCCGCATGGCACGCAGGAACAACGCCCAGGGAACCCCGGCCACAGCGGCACTGACCGCGGCCGGGGTTCCCTTTGCGCTGCATCCGTACACCCATGACCCCTCGGCAGCAAGCTATGGCACCGAGGCCGCCGAAGCCCTGGGAATCGATCCCTCCCGTGTTTTCAAGACCCTGATGGTGGACGTGGAGGGCAGGCTCGCAGTGGGCATCGTCCCGGTCAGCGGCACCCTTGACCTGAAGGCCATGGCTGCGGCGCTGGGAGCCAAGAAGGCCGCCATGGCCGATCCTGCGGCGGCCCAGCGGCGCACCGGATACGTACTGGGCGGCATCTCGCCTCTCGGGCAGAGGCAGCCCTCCCCCACCGTGCTGGACTCCAGCGCCCTGGGGCTGGACACCATGTTGGTTTCGGGCGGCCGGCGGGGGCTGGATATCGAGCTGGCCCCGGCTGACCTGGCCAGGCTGACGGGCGCCGTCACCGCGCCCATCAGCTCCCTGGCCGCCGGCAATTCCCGGCCGTAGTTGTCCGGTCCTGATCCAAGCAACTACTTGATGGTGTAGCGCTGCATCATGTCGTTGTCCTCGTGCTCCAGGATGTGGCAGTGCCACACGTAGTCGCCCTTGAACGATGAGCCAATCGCCAGGGGCTTTCCGCCTGCCGCCCCTGCACCAAAGGGAACCCGGATCCTGGTGACTTCGCCCGGCAGCGCCACCACGGTGTCCTTCCAGCCCTGCTCGTTGGCGGCGGCGTCCCTGGGCCGGCCAATGAGGAAACGGTCGACTTCCACCGCTTTACCCCGTCCCGGTGTGACCAGGCCGGTGGCCGGATCAATATAGCCGGTCTCCTCCAGGTAGGCGTCGGCATGGAATTTTTGCCGGTTGAGCACCTGGAACTGGGTGAAGTGCAGGTGGATCGGGTGGGCGTCCTCGGTGGTGTTGATGAGCTCCCACTGTTCCATCGTGTCGCTCTCCACCTCGGTGGTGTCCGGGCTGTCGAACATCCTGTTGTTCAGCAGGGCCATCACAGGAACGTCGTCCGCGTTGGCTACTTCCACGAGCGCCATCCGACGGATCTTCGCCGGCTCTGCCTCCCGAAGGCTGGTGACGTCCGCGCCTTTGTCCCGCAGCCGGGCAGGCAGGGGCACGGTATAGCCGGTCCGCGACGTGACGATGAACTGCATGATCTGTGGGAGGGGCACCGCGCCGCCCGCCACGGATTCGGGCCCGTCCGGGTACGGCACCCGGGCGCTGTTGCGCAGTACCACCCGGGATCCAGCCCGGAGCCCGGCAAAGTCCACCACGAGATCCGCCCGTTCCCCCGGGCCGATCACCAGCCGGTCCAGCCGGACGGGCGCATTGAGGAGCCCGCCGTCGGACCCGATCTGGTGGAAGGCCAGCGCCGGGCCGCCCGCATCAAACGTGAAGTCGTAGAACCGGGCGTTGGAGCCGTTGAGGACTCGGAAGCGGTACTTGCCGCGGGCGACGTCGAGGTTCGGCCGGACTTTCCCGTTGACCGTCGCCACGTCCCCGAAGAACTCGGGCGCCCAAGCGCGCGGGGCCCCGTCCGGGCCTTTGAGGTCCGGGTTCGGGGGGTAGGCGAGCGTACCGTCGGGGTTGAACATCTTGTCCTGGATGATCAGCGGCACCTCGTACGGCGGTGGCGGAAACTGCGTACCGTCCCCGGTGTCGGTCCCGTCCCTGAGCAGGTAGGTTCCAGCGAGTCCTGCGTAGATGTTCAACCGGGTCATTCCCAGCGCGTGGTCGTGGTACCAAAGCCCGGCAGCATCCTGGTTGTTGCCGTAGTGGTACGTGTAGGAGTCGCCGGGAACGAAGGCCTGGTCCGGGCCGCCGTCGGACTGCGGACTGACGTTGCCGCCGTGGAGGTGTACTGACGTCCGCGGCCGCTTCGCATCGTTGCTGCCGCGGGGGACCAGTTCGCTGTCGATGGCGGAGGCGAGGGGATGGCAGTCGGCGGCGTTGCGGACCTTCAGCTCGAAGGGAACTCCTTTCCTGGCGATGATGACAGGCCCCAGGTAGGTCCTCGACGAACCGGCTTCCTGGTAGGCCAAGGTATTCGCCGGGCCCAAGTCTTCCTGGAACCGGTGGGCGGCGTTACGGACCCACAGCGTGGTACGGCCCCCGCCCCGCATGTCCAGGACGCCCAACTCGTCCAGGGTGGGCAGTTGCTCGGTGAACATGGCCTGCCGGCCGTCCGCAGGACCGCGTGCCGCGGCCGCAGATATGCCGGGCGGGGCCAGGATTCCCGCCCCGGCCACAGCACCGGCCTGTAACAGTTGTCGTCTTGTGATGCGCATTTCGGGGCCCCATTTCTTCGCAGGTTTCCCCCCTTGAGCAGCAGGATAGACCTCTGCACCGGCCTGTCACAGGGTCACGGGCCCCCGCATGAAGGTGCGGGCCTACCCCGAATGCCCTCCGCTGCGGCCCGGGCTACGGCCGGTGAAGTGGTCCATGGTCCGGTTGACTCCCAGCACGTCCATGAGCCGGTCAAAGACGCCGGCCGGAAGCACCCGCAGGACAGGAAGCAGGTTCACGAGGGGCGGCAAAACCAGCTTCCGGTGCCCGGCCTCGATCGCGTCGAGGACCCTGGTTGCCACATCCTCTTCCTCAAGAATCGGGAGCAGGAGGGGCCAGCGGGTCCGGACGCCGTCGAACATCCCTGTGTTGATGTAGAAGGGGCACACCACCAGCGTGTTGACGTCTGTGTGGTCCGCACGGAGTTCCGCGCGGAGTGATTCGTTGAAGCCGACGGCGGCGAACTTGCTGGCGGAGTAGTCCGTCTGCCGGGCGACTCCCACCAGGCCGGCGGCACTGGCTACGGTGACCACGGTGCCGCGCCGGCGTTCCGCCATCCCGCCCAGGAAGGCGCGGGTCACCCAGTACAGGGCCAGGACATTGACGTTCATGGTCCGTTCGATGGCGTCTTCCGTGGCATCGAGGAGCCGCTGGCCGCTGACTACCCCCGCATTGTTGACCAGGACATCCACCGCCCCTGCCTCCACCGCGGCAGCCTTGACCGCGTCCCGGTCAGTCACATCCACGTACTGGACGTCGGCCCGGCCGCCCGCCGCCCGGATCTCGTCGCGGACCGCAGCGCCCGCTGCCGCATCCATGTCCCAGATCACCACCCGGCTTCCCCGCCGGGCGGCGGCGAGCGCCATGCGGCGGCCCAGCCCGCTTCCGCCTCCAGTGACCAGCAGAGTTGCGCCGGCAACTCGGGTTCCTTTGGCCATCCCAGTTCTCCTCGGGTTTTTGTACTGACTGTGTCAGCGGTTTCGGAGAAAGCGGCCCATCAGCGTGATGGCGCCTTTCATGATCCGCGCGTAGGCGTGGTTGGACATTCCCGGGGCGGGGGCTACCGGGAGCAGCCGCTGCACGGAGATGGTCTGCGGCTCGGTGTATTTGAGGATGCCCTCCCGGCCGTGGCGGCGGCCGGCACCGGAGTCCTTCATACCCCCGATGGGAGCATCATGGGACGCCCAGGTAGCGGCGTAGCCTTCGTTGACGTTGACAGTCCCGGTCAGCAGCTTTCGGGCCACCTCCTCCCCGTGGCCGGCGGACCAGACGCTGGCGTTGAGCCCGAAATCCGAATCGTTGGCCTGGGCGACTGCGGCGTCGTCGTCTGCAGCACGGTAGACGGAGACCACCGGCCCGAAGGTCTCTTCCCGGGCAAGGAGCATGTCGTCCGTGATCCCCGTCAGGACGGTGGGCTCGTAGAACAACGGGCCCAGGTCCGGCCGGCGCCGTCCGCCCGTGAGCAGCTGGGCGCCTTTGGCGAGCGCGTCCTGGACATGCCGGTCCACCCGCTCCACCTGGGCCGCACTGATGAGGGACCCCATGCCAATCTCCCAGTCCGGCCCGGCGCCCATGCGGATTCCCTCCACCTTGGCGGCGAACGCCGCCAGGAAGCTGTCATGGACGTCGGCGTGCACGTAGATCCGCTCGATGCTGACGCAGAGCTGCCCCGAGTTGGAGAAGCAGGCGTACACGGCGCCGGCTGCCGCCTTGGCTATGTTGGCATCCGCCAGTACCAGCATGGGGTTCTTGCCGCCCAGTTCAGCGGAGAAGCCAATCAGCCGCTCGGCGCATTGCCTGGCGACGGTTTTGCCGGTCTGGGAGGATCCGGTGAACATCAGGAAGTCCACGCGCCCGATCAGGGCAGGGCCTATTGAGGTTCCCGGCCCGGTGACGATCCGGAACAGGTCCTCCGGCAGGCCTGCTTCCCGGAGGAGTTCCAGCATCAGCAGCGCCGTGAAGGGCGTCTGTGAGTCAGGTTTCAGGACGATGCCGTTGCCCGCCAGCAGGGCCGGAATGGCGTCCGAAACGGCAAGGGTCAAGGGGTAGTTCCAGGGGCTGATGACTCCCACCACCCCCTTGGGCACGCGGTACTCGGTGGTGCGGGTCAGGACCGGGGCCGCGCCCTTCCGCCGGCGCGGGCGCAGATGCCGCCCGCCATTCCGTTCGTAGTAGCGGGCAGTGAGGATTACATCAGCGAACTCCTCGAAGGCACTAAGCCGGGACTTGCCGCTCTCTGCCTGCACCAGGTCAAGGATGTCCTGCTCTCTGTCCAGCAGCAGCGCCACGAAGCGCCCAACCACGGCCCGGCGTGCGGCCAGGGGCTGGCTTGCCCAGAGCTGCTGCGCCGTCCGTGCAGTGTCGACGGCCGCATGGACGTCTTCCTGCGTGCTGACGGGCACTTCGCCCAGCAGTGTGCCGTCAAAGGGGGCGTGTGAGGCCTGGACGGGGCGGCCCGGGGATGACGTGACCAGGGCCGCCAGGCCTGTGGCCAGTTCCCTGCCGCGGTCGGTTACGGCTCCTGCCGGGCGTTGTTTCGGCATCTCACGCTCCCGCCGGCGCCGGCCGGGCGGGCGTGTCTGCAGCAAGGTCCGGGTCCGGGCCGGATCCCGGGTTGAGGCGCGGCGCGAGCTGCTGGCGCAGCCACGCCTTCACCAGCCGCTCCCAGCGCTCGGGGTCCACGTTCCACTCCTTGGTGTGCCGTGCGTGGTTGAACGTCTCGAACGTGACCATGTCCGGGTTCCGTTCGGCCAGCAGCGCCGAGGGTCCGTACGGCACGTACTCGTCGTCGACGCTGTGGATGATCAGGGTGGGCGTCCTCAGCTCCACGGCGCGGGAGACCCAGTCCATGACTTTGAGGTCCACGGGCGCCGAGAGGCCCGTGAGCCGGCGTCCCAGCGGGTGGCCGAGCATCAGCTGTCCGTACTTGCCCACCAGGGACGGGATCCGGTTCAGCTGCGCGTGGTGCGCCAGCACCGTCACCCAGTCAATGACCGGCGCGTCCAGCACCATCGCACGGATCAGGTGCCGGTAGCGGGAGAGGTCTGCGGTCTGCAGGCAGATGGCCCCTCCCATGGACCAGCCGAACAGGACCACTTCCTCGGCACCGTTGGCCAGTGCGTACCCGATGGCGGCTTCAATGTCCTGCCACTCGGTGGACCCCAGGCCATACCGTCCGTCGTCCGCCGAGGGCGCCAGCCCGTCATTCCGGTAGGACACCAGCAGGCTGGTCAGTCCCAGCTCCAGGGCCGGCCCCACCGCCCGCAGCGCTTCCTGGCGGGTTGCCCCGCGGCCGTGCACCATGATGGCCCAGGTCCGCGCGGTGCCCTTGGCCCGGACCAGCCACGCGGGGGCTTCGCCGCGCTCAACGGGGATCAGGACGTCCTCGGCCGGAATTCCGACGGCGGCCGGGTCCGGGTAGGTGGCCCCGCTCCACCATCCCCAGCGGGCCGTGGAGAGATCCCCGCTGTAGACGGCTTCGACCTCGCGCAGCACGGTCCGTTCCGCCGGCGAGTAGGAAACGATGCGGCCGATCCGTGCATGCCCTTTCCCGCCGTCGAAAAAGAATCCGTACACCCCGTCCACCGTAGTGTCGTCATTGGCGGCCAGGATGACCTGCTGCTCCTGGCCATCGCGGATCACGGCCAGGACTTCCTTGTCCGCCGTCCGCTGCCGGGCCGGGGTGATGACCCGGCGCGCGAAGTACACGGCGAGCGCGGAGGAGCCGGCGCCCAGCAGGCTGGCCACCGACCCGCCGGCGATGGCTCCACCAATGGCCCACTTGGCTCCCGGCGACACGCCGCCGGTGTCCCTGGAAGGTGCAGTCATTGCAGGGCGCGCTCGCCGAAAAGGTGCCATGTGACTATTGTTACCGGCACTGCCGCAGATGCCCGCATTCGGGAACCGGACGGGCACGGCGCGGCCGGGCGGAACCGGAAGGGGACCCGGAAACGGCGGAACCGCCGGTCAGTGCATGTGGCATGCGGGCGGGACTAGGCTAAGGCCATGAGTGATCCCATCGTCATCCTGACTGAAGAACCCCTCGGCGCGGACGACCGCGTGAACATTGAACGGCTGGTGGACGGCGCGGACAGCCGCCTGGTGGTCCTGGTGCCGGCGAACACGGAGCGCCACCTGCTGGTGGACTTCCTCGAGAACCTGTCCATGCTGGACGTCGCCAAGGCTTTCCGCGAACTGGCGGCCCGCAACCCGGACGCCGCCACAGAGCGGGCCCATGCCGACGAGACCCTGGCGGCGTCGCTCGCAGCGCTGCAGGGACTGGGCTCCGACGTGACCGGCCAGGTAGTGGACGGCAAGGCAGTGGACGGCCTGGTGGCCAAGGTCCGCGAAACGGGCGCCTCGCAGGCAGTGGTGATCACCAGGCCGCACGCCGTGGCCGATACCTTCCACACCGACTGGGCCAACAAGGCTCAGGACCAACTCGGAGTGCCGGTGCTCCACCTCTATGCGGGTTCGGGATTTATCGGCGACTCCTAGGCGTTGGGAAAACTATGAGCATCTTTGGAAAAAGCATCTTCGGCAACAAGGCACCAGGCGTCGACGGCGGGACACACATGGGCGGCGCGCAGGAGACTGCAGCCCAAGGCGGGTCCGTCCAGAAAAGCGATGCCCAGTGGCGTGAGGAACTGACCCCGGAGGAATACCACGTCCTGCGGCAGGCCGGGACGGAACGGCCCTACACGGGTGAATACTGGGACACGCACACGGAAGGCATGTACCAGTGCCGCGCCTGCGGCGCCGAGTTGTTCACGAGCAACGAGAAGTTCGATTCCCACTGCGGCTGGCCGTCCTTCTGGGCTCCCCTGGCCGAGGGCAACGTCCGCTACATCCACGACCGGACGCTCGGAATGGAGAGGATCGAAGTGCGATGCGCCTCGTGCGACTCGCACCTGGGCCACGTGTTCGAGGGCGAGGGTTACGGAACCCCCACGGACCAGCGCTACTGCATCAACTCCGTCTCCCTCCGGCTCGTGACCAAGGATGACGCGGAAAACCACGGCGCGGACGGTGGGGCCAGGGCTGACGGGGCGCAGCCCTGAATTCGGATCCCACAGCCCAAGCACGGTCTCGACCCAGCCGGCAATAGCACTAGGCTAAGTCCTGCTTACGGTAAGGCCATCCGGGCATAAGTCCTGCTGGTTGCTTGTTACGCTCGCCAGAGAAGCAAGCAACCAGAAAGGCAGCCGACGATGACAGAGACCCTGACCACCGCCGTTACCGGAATTTCCGCGCAGAACCAGGACTGGCTGCGGCTCAAGGGCGCCGCCAGCGCCCTGCAGGCCATCCAGGTCCAGGATGGATCGATTCCCGAGCCGGCAGACCACCGTGCGGCCGCACAGTACGTGGAAACCATCGTGGACGCTGTTACGGCCTTGTCCCCTGCCTTCCCGCACGATGCCGCCTACCTGGAGGCCGCCTGCGCCGACTTCCGCGCCTGGGCCGCCGGCGGCTTCGCCGTCCCGGACTTCCTCGCCTCGCTGCTGGCGTTCCAGCCCCAGGAACAGCGCCGCGACGGCCTGCAGCACCTGGTGGTGTTCCCCATGTACACCCAGAACGGCAGCAGCAGCCGGCTGGTGGAGGCCGTGCTGGTGGAAGTGATCTGGCCGGAGTTCATCGCGGGCCTGGAAGCCGGCGGGTACTCCAACAAGCTGTTCGTCCCCATCCGCTTCGTCGACTTCACCCCCGGCTATGACACCAACTCGGCCGTGCTCTTCCCTGAGACCGTGGCCGTCAGCCGGACCCCCACCTTCACCTGGGGCGCCATCTTCGCCGACCGGGAGGCCGCCCGGTTCCGCCGGGTGCTGAAGGCCGCCGCAGAGATCACGTCCCTGGAACTTCCGGAGGGCGCCGCGGAACTTCTCGCTGACCAGGACCTCACCGAGGCCACCTTCGTCATGTGGGACCTGATCCACGACCGGACGCACATGCGCGGCGACCTGCCCTTCGACCCCTTCATGATCAAGCAGCGGATGCCCTACTTCCTGTACTCGCTCGAGGAACTGCGCTGCGACCTCACCGCCTTCCGCGAATCCGTCCGGATCGAAAAAGACGACGACGCCGACCCCGAAGCGCGCCGGAACGCCAAGCTCGTCCAGTACGCCATCATCTTCGACCGCATCTTCCGCTTCGCCATCACCGGCAGCCGGGTCCGCAACTACGACGGCCTCGGTGGCCAGCTCCTGTTCGCCTGGCTGCACCAGCAGCACGTGCTGCACTGGACGGACACACGGCTTACCATCGACTGGGATGAGGTGGCCGATGCCGTAATTGCCCTCGGAGCCAGCATCGATGATCTGTACTGGCGCTCCATCGACCGGCCCAAGACCGCCCACTGGCTGGCGGCCTACCAGCTGGTATCGGCCACGGTCACCCCCAACCCGGCCTCCGTGTGGGCCAAGGGCCCGGATGCGCTGCCGCTCGCCGGGACACCCCGCGGCCTGACGGACCAGGTCCTGGACGACGAATTCCCGCTGTCCATGTTCTACGAGGCATTGGAGAAGAAGATGCGCCCCGTCATTGAGTCGACCGCCGGGATCACCGGCCACTCCGCCCTGTGACCGTCCCCGGCGCTGCCCGCGTCCTGGTCACCGGCGGCAGCGGCGCGTCCGGCGTCGCCGTTGCGCGTGCCCTCGCTGCGGCGGGCCACCGCGTGGCCACCGTGGGCTCGGACCAGGCCAGGATCGCGGCCGCTGCGGAAAAGGCGGGCGACGGCGTCACCCCCTTCACGTGCGACCTCGCGGATTTCGACGGCGTCCGGAAGCTCCGGGAGCAGCTCGGCGAAAGCTTCGGGCCGGTTGACGCGGTGATCCACCTGGTGGGCGGCTGGCGCGGAGCCAAGGGCATCGCCGACCAGTCCGACGAGGACTGGGACTTCCTGGAGCGCGGGGCGGTCACCACGCTCCGCAACGTCTCACGGGTCTTTTTCGACGACATCGCCGCATCGCCCGCCGGCAGGTTCGCCATGGTGTCTTCCACCGCACTGGACAAACCCGCCGCGGCCGTGGCCAGCTACGTGGCGGCCAAGGCGGCCGCGGAGGCCTGGACCATGGCCATGGCGGACGGTTTCCGCCGCGCCGCCGGGGACGGCGGCGCCCGGGCGGCCGCCGTCGTCCTGGTGGTTAAAGCCTTGGTGGACGATGAACAGCGGCGCAGCCACCCGGAACGGAAGTTCCCGGGGGCGACGGACGTGGCAGACCTGGCCGCCGCCGCCGTGAACCTCTTCATCCCCCCGGCGGCCGAGCTGAACGGCGCCCGGCTGAGGCTCCCGCCGCTGACGACGGACACCCACCTAGACTTGAAAGCGTGAACAACCCCATGACCACCACAGCAGAAACAGGCCCGGCGCTCCGGCTGCACGATCCGAACGTGCGCGGCTTTGCCTCCGACAACTACTCCGGCGTCCACCCCGAGGTCCTGGCAGCGCTGGCAGCAGCCAACGAGGGGCACCAGGTGTCCTACGGGGAGGACGACTACACCGCGCGGCTGCAGGAACTGATGGTCGAACACTTCGGCCCGGGCATCGAATGCTTCCCCGTCTTCAACGGCACCGGCGCCAACGTCCTGTCCCTGCAGTCCCTACTCCCCCGCTGGGGCGCCGTAGTGTGTGCTTCCACCGCGCACATCAACATGGATGAAAACGGGGCACCCGAGCGCATCGGCGGCATGAAGCTGCTGCAGGTCCCCACCCCGGACGGCAAGCTGACCCCGGAGCTGATTGACCGGGAGGCCTGGGGCTGGGGCGACGAGCACCGCGCCCAGCCGCTGGCAGTGTCCATCACCCAGACGACGGAACTGGGTACGTGCTACACCCCGGAGGAAGTGCGGGCCATCGCCGACCACGTCCACGCCAAGGGCATGAAGCTGCACATGGACGGCGCCCGGCTCGCCAACGCGGCGGCCCACCTGGGCGTTCCCCTGCGGGCGTTCACCAGGGATGCCGGTGTGGACATCCTCTCCTTCGGCGGTACCAAGAACGGGCTGCTGTTTGGAGAGGTAGTGGTGGCGCTCAATCCTGAGGCCGCCCACGGCCTGGTGTACCTGCGCAAGATGAACATGCAGCTGGCGTCCAAGATGCGTTTCATGTCCGCACAGTTCATCGCCCTGCTCGAAGGCGGCCTCTGGCTGCGCTCCGCCTCGCACGCCAACGCCATGGCAACCCGGCTGCGTGCCGCCGTCGACACCATTGAAGGCGTCCGTCCCACCCGGAAGACCGAATCCAACGGCGTCTTCGCCATCCTTCCGCCCGGCGTTGCGGACAGGCTGCGGAGTTCCTTCAGGTTCTACGACTGGGATGAGGCAGCAGGGGAGGTCCGCTGGATGTGCTCCTTCGACACCACGGAGGAGGACGTTGATGCCTTCGCTGCCGCCATCCGCCATGAGCTGCGGGATTACCGGGATGGCCGGGCAGGGTGACCGGCCGCTGACGGCGAGCCTTCCTCCCCTGCCGCGCCCCGCCCCGTAATCTGCCAAGGTGAACGCACTTGACCAGGTTCCTCCGGATTTTCTCCACGCCTTGGGAACCCTCAGGAAAGCCCGGTGCCGCAAGGAGCTGCGGCTGGCCGAGATCCCTGCCCCCGCGCGGCTGGCTCCCTTCGCCGTCGCGCTCGGCGCTGAAGTCATGGCGCCCGGCGTCGGTGCCCCTTCGACGCCGGTCCACGGCCCGGCAGCCCTCGCTTTCGCCGCGGCCGCCGGTGCAGCCGAGGCGGGGACTGCGGACGAGGACGGGACCGAACTCGCCACCGGACGCTTCATCCTCCTGCATGACCCGGATGGCTCAGCGGTCTGGGACGGCGAGTTCCGCATCGTGACCTACATCCGGGCCGAACTGGAACCGGAAATGGGCAACGACCAGATGCTGGGCACCGTTGCATGGACGTGGCTGGTGGAGGCGCTGGAAAACCACAAGGCCCCGTACCGGGCCGCCGGTGGCACGGCCACCCGTGTCCTGTCAGAAAGCTTCGGCACCCTGGCCGGCCGGCCTGGGTCCATCGACATCGAACTCCGGGCCTCCTGGACCCCCGATTCCTCCGATGTTCAGGCACACCTGGAAGCCTGGTCCGACATGGTGTGCACGTTCGCCGGCCTGCCGCCGCTGCCCGAGGGCGTCACGGCCCTCCCGCCCCGGCGGCGGGGCCAGCAGAACGGTTTCGGGGCAGCCCGGTAAACTGGGGGCATCATGACCCCAAACATTCCGGAAAACACCACGGCCGGCGTCCCGGCTGCTGCTGCCGCACCCCACATCACGGTGGAGGGCTTTGACAGCCCCATCCCCGAAATCATCGATCTCGACGCACCCCGGGACGGCGTTCCCCTGGTCATCGAAACCCAGTCCGGGCTGGAACGCTGCGCCGCCGCGATTGCCGCCGGCACCGGCCCGGCCGGTGTTGACGCCGAACGGGCCTCCGGGTTCCGTTACGGCCAGCGCGCCTTCCTGGTCCAGATCCGGCGCGAGGGCGCAGGCACCTGGCTGATCGACCCCGAGCCGTTCGGGAACCTGGACATCATCAACGACGCCCTGCACGGCGTCGAATGGATCCTGCACGCGGCCAGCCAGGACCTGCCCTGCCTGTCCGAACTCGGGATGTGGCCGGACAAGCTTTTCGATACCGAACTCGCCGCACGCCTGGCCGGGCTGCCCCGGGTGGGCCTGGCGGCAGTCATCGAACAGCTCCTGGGATTCGGCCTTGCCAAGGAACACTCTGCGGCCGACTGGTCCACCCGCCCCCTGCCGGAACCGTGGCTCCGGTACGCCGCCCTGGACGTCGAGGTCCTCACCGAGCTGCGTGAGGAACTCATCGAGTTGCTCCAGGCCGACGGGAAGCTCGAATACGCCGAACAGGAATTTGCCGCCATCCTGGCCGCCGGCGTCGCCCCTCCCCGCGTGGACCCCTGGCGGAAAACCTCCGGCCTGCACCAGATCCGGGACCGCCGCCAGCTGGCCGCCGTCCGCGAGCTGTGGCTGGAGCGCGACTCCCTGGCGCAGAAACGCGACGTGGCACCGGGCAGGCTCATTCCGGACTCCGCCCTGGTGGCGGCGGCGAAGGCCATGCCCGCCACCGTCCCGCAACTCCTCAGCACCAAGGGATTCCACGGACGCGCTGCGCAGCGCGAGGCTCCGCGCTGGCTGCGCTGCATCGCCGCGGCACGGGACCTCGAGGAGCTCCCGCCCCTGCACCTGGCTACCAACGCCCCGCCGCCGCCGAGGGTCTGGGCAGACCGCGATCCGGAGGCGGCTGCCCGCCTGGGCACGGCCCGGCCCCTGCTCCAGGCAAAAGCCGAGGAGCTGAACCTGCCGCTGGAGAACCTGCTGACACCCGATTACCTGCGGCGGGTGGCATGGCGGCCTCCTGCAGATGTCAGCGATGACTCGATTGCTGCTGAACTGCGGGCCCTCGGTGCGCGGGAGTGGCAGGTGGAGCTCACCGCCCCGTTGATCTCCGGCGCCTTCCTGAACCCGCAGCCGCTGCCGCCCAAGGAAACCAAACCTGTCACGGCGGCCAGCGGCCAGTAACCTTCCCGACCAAGCCCTTGCGGGCTAAGTTACTCACGAGTAACATCGGTGTGACCGACGCTTGGCTGCTGCCGCCCTCCGGCATGCACCCGGCGCGCCACATCTCGATGAGGAGTTACACGTGAGCCAGCACGGAAGCGGCGCATCTACGCGCACTGTCCGGGACGTCGTCTTTGTGGACGGCATCCGCACGCCCTTCGGCAGGGCCGGTGAGAAAGGGATTTACGCCGGGACCCGGGCCGATGACCTGATCGTGAAATGCATCCGCGGCCTGCTGCGCCGCAACCCGTCACTGCCACCGGAGCGGATCGACGAGGTGGCCATCGCCGCCACCACCCAAACAGGCGACCAGGGCCTCACCCTCGGCAGGACGGCCGCACTCCTGGCCGGCCTTCCACGGACTGTTCCCGGCTTCGCCATCGACCGCATGTGCGCCGGCGCCATGACCGCTGTCACCACCACGGCCGGTGGCATCGGCTTCGGCGCCTACGACGTGGTGGTCGCCGGCGGTGTGGAACACATGGGACACCACCCCATGGGCTCCGGCGCCGATCCGAACCCCCGGTTCATGTCCGAACGGTTGGTGGACCCGGCCGCCCTGAACATGGGAAACACCGCCGAGAACCTGCATGACCGGTTCCCCGCCATCACCAAGGAACGCACCGACGCCTACGCGGTAGCGTCCCAGGACAAGCTGGCAGCCGCCTACCAGGGCGGCCGCATCCAGCCCGACCTGGTTCCCGTTGCCGCCCGCAAGCCCGGCGAGGGCTGGACAGTCCACAGCAAGGACGAACCGCCGCGCCCCGGCACCACCCTGGACGACCTCGCCGGCCTCCGCACGCCCTTCCGCGCCCACGGCCGGGTCACCGCAGGAAACGCCGCCGGCCTGAACGACGGCGCAACCGCTGCTGTCCTGGCGTCCTCGGAAGCCGCCGCCGAACTGGGCCTGCCCGTCAAGATGCGGCTGGTCAGCTACGCCTACGCGGGAGTGGAGCCGGAGGTCATGGGCATCGGGCCTGTGCCGGCCACCGAAAAAGCCCTCAAGAACGCCGGACTGACCATCGATGACATTGGCCTGTTCGAAATCAACGAGGCTTTCGCCGTCCAGGTCCTCAGCTTCCTGGACCACTACGGCATCTCCGACGACGACCCCCGGGTTAACCGCTACGGCGGGGCCATCGCCGTAGGCCACCCCCTGGCGTCTTCCGGCGTCCGGCTGATGATCCAGCTGGCCCGCCAGTTCGAGGAAGACCCATCGGTCCGCTACGGGATCACCACCATGTGCGTGGGCCTTGGCATGGGCGGCACCGTGATCTGGGAGAACCCGCACCACCCCGACTACAGTGGAACTCCCGCCGGGGACACCGCTGCTACCGCTTCCGAAGGAGCCATGGCATGAGCGCCGCAGATTTCCGCACGTTGGCGGACCTCTTCCCCAACGAAACCGTGACCCACTCCTACGTCCAGGACATCGCCCTGCCGGGAACTGCAGGGAAGCCCAGCCCGGGTACCTTTGCCCTGGTCACCCTCGACAACGACCTGGACCACACCAAGCCCACCACCCTTGGCCCCAACACCCTCGTGGAGCTCGGCACAGTACTGGAAGGCCTGCGGGAACGCGCAGCCCGCGGTGAAATCGTGGGCGTGGGCGTCACCGGTAAGCCGCACTACCTCGTGGCCGGCGCGGATCTCTCCGCTGTGAAGTCGCTCGAAAAGCGTGAACACGGACTGTGGATGGCGCAGCTGGGCCACGACGTCTACGCCACCCTGGCCAACCTGGGCGTCCCCAGCTTCGCCTTCATCAACGGAGTCGCACTGGGCGGCGGCCTGGAGATCGCCCTGCAGTCCACCTACCGCACGGTGTCCACGGGGGCGGGCGCCCTGGCGCTGCCGGAAGGCTTCCTGGGCCTGGTTCCCGGCTGGGGCGGCGTGTACATCCTTCCCCGCCTGGTGGGTCCGGAAAACGCAGTCAAGGTCATGATCGAGAACCCGCTGAGCAACAACCGGACGCTGACCGGCACGCAGGCATTCGGCATGGGAATCGCGGACGCCGCCTTCGAGCCCGCCGACTTCCTGGAGCAGTCGCTGGCCTGGGCTGCGGGAGTCATCTCCGGCGAGGTGGTCCCGGAACGGCCCAACGCCGTCGACCCCTCCTCCCCCGACGCCGCCGCCCGCTGGAGCGCCGCCGTGGCCGCGGGGCGGAAGTTCGTGGAAGGCAAGACCTCCAACGCCTCTCCGGCCCCCGCCAAGGTCCTCGACATCCTCGAGGCCAACCGCACCATGACCGCCGCGGAGTCCGCCGCCCTGGAGTGTGAAACCCTCGCCGAGCTCATGCAGACGGACGAGTTCCGTTCCACCGTCTACGCCTTCCTCGACCTGGTGCAGAAGCGCGGCAAGCGGCCCGCCGGCGCTCCGGACCGCAAACTGGCCCGGCCCGTTACCAAAGTGGGCGTGGTGGGCGCCGGACTGATGGCCGGCCAGCTGGCACTGCTCTTCGCACGGCAGCTGAAGGTGCCGGTGGTCCTGACCGACATCGACCAGGCCCGGGTGGAGAAAGGCGTGGCCTACGTCCATGGCGAGGTGGACAAACTGCTGGCCAAGAAGCGCGTCAGCCCGGACGCGGCCAACCGCACCAAGGCGCTGGTGACCGGTTCGGTGTCAAAGGAAGCCTTCGCGGACGCCGACTTCGTGATCGAGGCCGTCTTCGAGGAACTGCACATCAAGAAGCAGGTCTTCGCCGAAGTGGAAGCCATCGTCTCTCCGGAGTGCATCCTGGCCACCAACACGTCATCGCTTTCGGTGACGGAGATGGCCGCGGACCTCGAGCACCCGGAGCGCCTGGTGGGCTTCCATTTCTTCAATCCCGTGGCAGTCATGCCGCTGCTGGAGATTGTCCGTGCCCCGAGGACCGACGACGCCGTGCTCGCCACCGCCTTCGAGCTGGCCAAGGCCCTGAAGAAGACCGGGGTGCTGGTCAAGGATGCGGCCGCGTTCGTGGTCAACCGCATCCTGCTGCGGCTGATGGGCGAAGTGACGGCGGCCTTCGACGAGGGCACCCCGGCGGAGGTGGCGGACGCCGCGCTGCGGCCCATGGGGCTGCCCATGACGCCGTTCACGCTGCTGGCCATGGTGGGACTGCCCGTGGCGCAGCATGTCCAGGAGTCCCTGAACGCTGCCTTCGGCGACCGCTTCCCGGTCTCGGACAACCTCAAGAAGCTCATCGACAACAACATCAAGGCACTGTGGGAGACCGCCCCGGACGGTACCCGGGCCATCCCCCAGTCCACGCTTGACCTGATGTCCTTTGGCTCCAGCCCCTCCACGGCGGAGCAGGTGCTGCACCGTGTCCAGGATGCATTGGCAGAGGAAATCGGCCTGATGCTGGCTGAAGGGGTCGTCGCCGGACCCGAGGACATCGACCTGTGCATGATCCTGGGCGCCGGCTGGCCCATGTTCCTGGGCGGCATCACGCCGTACCTGGACCGGGTGGGTGCATCGGAGCGGGTCAACGGCAAGCGTTTCCTGCAGCCCGGCATCGCGTCGGGCAAGTCCCGGGACTAGGCGTACCGGCGGTCAGGCCGGAACCAGCCGGCCGCCGTCGAGCGCCAGGATGCGGTGCGCCGCCGCGCGTGCATAGCCCAGGTCATGGGTGACCAGCACGACGGCGGCGCCCGCCTCCGCAACCGACCGTACGGCAGCGTCAAGCAGCGCGAGTCCGTCCCCGTCCAGCGCCACTGTCGGTTCATCCAGCGCCACGACGGCCGGCCTGCGGGCCAGCACGGTGGCCAGGGCCAACAGTCGCTGGGCGGACGCCGGAAGCTCGGCCGGATGCTCCCGGGCCGCGTCCGCCAGGCCCACGGCCTGCAGTGCCGCGCCGGCGCGCTCCGCAGCCAGGGCCGGCCCCAACAGGCGGTCCAGGCCGAACCCGACCTCCCGCAGAACGGTCCGCTCGAACAGTTGGTCGCGGGGCTGCTGGAACAGCAGGCCCACCGACGCTGCTGTCTTTCCCACGGGAGCTCCGACCATGTCACTGCCGCGGACAAGCACAGTGCCCGAAGTGGGACGCAGCAGCCCGTTGAAGTGCCGAAGCAGGGTCGACTTGCCTGCCCCGTTGGGCCCGGTGACGGCCACGATTTCCCCCGGGTGGACTGCCAGCCGGACGTCCTGCAGCACCATGGCCCGGCGGCCGGGTTCACACCTTCGGCGGCTGCGCCGGGATGCCGGCGCGTCCGGGTAACCAAAGGACACGTCCCGCAGCTCCAGCGCTGCGGGCGTCGCCCGCTCCGTGCGGCTGGAGGTCGCGGAGGTGGATGGCAGCGCCGCTGGCGGGGCGTCCAGCCGCCGGACGGCGCGCGGCAGCCTCCCGGAGCCGGGCCCGAAGAAGGCAGGCGGCCCGGCGTTGGTGAGCGAGCCGTCTTCCAGGACCAGCCAGGTGCCGGCCTCCAGCAGCAGCGGATCGACCGCCTGGCTGAGGATCACGACGGCGGTCCCGCCCCTGATCAGGTCACGGACCAGGGCGGCCAGTTCGTTGGCCCCTGCCGCGTCCAGGGAGGCGAAGGGCTCGTCCATGACCAGCACAGGTGGCCCGGGGATGATCGCGCAGCCGATGGCCAGCCGCCGCAGCTGGCCGCCGGACAGCCGCGCCGGGTCCCGGTCCAGCAGGCTGCCAAGCCCCAGCAGGCCAGCAGTCCGCTCGACGGCGGCTTCCATCCCGGCACGGTCCATGCCGGTGTTTTCCAAACCAAACGCCAGTTCCTCCGCCACCGTGGCCCGGACCGTGGACAGCACCGCGGCAGGGTCCTGCGGCACGAACCCCACGTGCCGGCCCCACTGGGCCGGATCAATCCGCGGGTCCCCCGGGCCGCCGTCGAACTCCAGCCGCGTGCCGGCCAATTCAAGGAAGCCTGCCAGCGTGCCGTGCCCACCCGGTGGCAGCCAGCCGGACAGCAGCCGGCCCAGGGTTGACTTGCCGCTTCCGGATGCGCCGAGGATGGCCATGAACGAGCCCGGTGGACAGGACACGCTGACATCCCGCAGGGCTGGGGCGGGCGCCTCGTGGAAGGTGAAGTCCCTGATGCCGGCAGCCAGGATGGGCGCGGACCCACCGCCGGCGTTGCCGTCACTGACGGGAAGGCCGGGACCGCCCGTGGCCATGTGGTCAGCCACCCGTACCTGCCAGGACCACCCGGAGAACCACTGCGGCCAGGGCCAGCAGCACCAGCACGGACCGTGCCGCCCGCTGCAGCGTGGAATCCGGCACCTCCCGGTAACTGGTCCGCGGCCCGGCGTTACCCAGCCCACGGGCCTCCAGGGCAGCGGCCCGGGTACCTGCATCCTCAATCAGTGAAAGGACCAGCGGAATGGCCTGCAGACGGAACGCCGCCGCCCTGGAGACCAGGCCCCGGGAGATGACCAGGCCGCGGGATTCCTGGGCCTGCCGGATACTGCGGGCCCGCCCCGCGATGGCCGGAAGCAGGGTCAGCGTGGATGCCAGCACGAACGCGAACCGGCCCTGCACGCCCCGGGCGGACAACGCCGCCACCAAGTCCGCGACCCTGACACTGAAGGAAAACACCAGCAGGGCCATGACGACGGCGGCCAGTTGCAGGATTCGCTGCCCGGCAAAGCCCAGGCCCTCTGCCGTGATGCGGGCAGGCCCCCACGCCGCCAGCACTGTCCTTCCTTCCGGGAAGAACAGGCCGTGCAGGACCAGCAGGGACAGGCCGAGCGGGACCATGACCGCGGCCGCCGCAGGCAGCACGCGGCGGCCCGTCCCTGCTGCCAGCGACAGGACAAGGCAGGCGGCAACCACGGTGAGGGACAGCGGCCAGCTTGCCGCCGCCGTCGTCATGACCGCCGTGCTGCCTGCAACGGCGAGGGAGGTCAGCGGGTTGAGCCGCTCCCGCCGTGCCGTTGCCGGTGCTGCCGTGCTGCCTGCCGGGGATGCCGTCACGGTGCCCGGGTCAGCCGTTCCGCGACGAATCGTTGGCCGGCCCGGAACCGTTCCCTTGGGCCGGTGCCTGCGCCTGTGCTGAAGCTTCGACCCGGGTTCCCTCCGCCGTCGAGGCCGGGGTGGTGCCGGCGAGCACCCGGTGGCGCCGGATGAAGGGGAACTGCTGGCGCGCCCGGCGGGGCAACGCGTAGACCAGGACGGCCACGATGGTGAACACGATGGCCTTGTCCATGGGGTCGGACAGGAGTGCCTGCTTGGTGATGGCCGCCAGGAGGGTGTCCCCCATGGCCCGGAAGGCGCTGACGATAGCGCCGGTGGCCACGCCCGACGTTCCGCCGAAGACGAAGGCGGCCACGGGGGCGGACACGACGCCGGCGATGATCCCGGTGACGAAGCCCGCCACGGGTGCCAGGTAGAAGCGGCGGAAGAGGCCGTAGCGTGCCGCGAGCCCGGCCAGGCAGCCGATGAGCGCGGCGCCGGCGGCGAACGGCAGCACGGTGGGATTGAAGAAGGACCAGACAATGCTGCTGAGGGCGCCGGTGGCGGCACCGGCGGCCGGCCCTGCCAGGACGGCGATCAGCACGGTGCCGATGGCGTCGAGGTAGAAGGGAACAAGGGTGCTGCCGACGAATTGTCCCAGCACGATGTTCAGGACCAGCGCGACCGGGATCAGGACCAGGGTGGATGCCGGGAGGGTGGGCAGCACGGCAATGATCAGCAGGACTGCCCCTGCCAGGAACCCGGTGAGGGCGATCAGTGCCGATGCGCTGCCTGGACCGCCGGTGATGTCTGCCGGCTGGTTGAGGACCAGGTAGACGTAGGTGGCCACGATGGCCAGGGCGCCAAGGATCTCCAGCAGCCGGCGGCGTGCCGCGGGGCGTTCCTGGGACGGGAGCGTCAAAGAGGGCGATGACATGGGAAATGTTCCTTTGGGTGCAGGCAGTGGGCCCGGCAGTACCGGGCCGGAGTGTGGCTGCCTATGTCACCTCGGCAGAATCCGGCGGCAACTGCGCCGGGCCGGTCCGGAGCCCATTCTACCGGCGATTGCCCGCGGAGGGCTGCTCCTCATCCCACCCGGCGGGCAAGGCCTCCGACGGCGGAGACGAGCTCACGGAACGCCTGCTCCGGGTTGTTGCCGGACACCACGCGCGCGTTTGGGGGCGCTCCCCACAGTCCCCGGAAGTCTGCCACCGTTGTTCCCATCAGGAGCGGGGAGTCCGTTTCGACGTCCACGGTGGCTGGGCGCGCGGTATATTCGAGCGTGCCCGCCGCCACCCCGGCCGCAAAGAAGTCGTGGACGTGGGCCAGGTAGCCCTGGTCGTAGCGCCGGTGGAACTCGAAGTAGAAGCGCAGGGCATCCGACAGGTGCCTGACCAGTGTGTTGCCGGAGGTGCTGCGGCGCCCCTCCGGGTCCACCGGGAGGACCCGTTCCGGAGCGGAGGCACCTGCCGCCCGTGCCAGCGCGGCGACGTGGGCTGGATGCAGTTCCATCCGCTCGGTGGTGTCCAGGGAGCAAACGATGGGAAGTTTATCCAGCGGCTGGCCGCGGTAGGCGGCGTAGACCTCCTTGGCCGCGTGCGGGTCCACGTGGGTGTTCCATTCGGCGGTGGGGGTGGTGTTGCCCTGGTGGTAGAAGGCACCGCCCATGATCACCACTTTGGCCAGCAGGTTGGGGAGTTCCGGTTCCTGCCGCAGCGCCAGGGCGAAGTTGGTCAGCGGAGCGGTGATGAGGGCAGTCAGCTCCCCCGGGCGGGCCCTGGCTTCTTCGATCCACAAATCCACGGCGTTCCGGCGGCTCGGCTGGCCGGCCGGTTCAGGCAGAACGGCGTAGCCGATGCCCTGGGGTCCGTGGGTTTCCGGAGTGGTAACCAGCGGGACGGACAGCGGCTTTCGGGCCCCCACGGCCACCCGCACCCCTGGCCGGCCGCACAGCTCCAGTAAGGCGAGGGTATTGCGCGCTACCTGGTCGGCGTCGACGTTGCCCGGGGTGGCCGTGACCGCCACGAGCTCCGTGTCCGGCAGGGCGGCAAGGTAGGCAAGGGCAAGGGCATCGTCGATGCCGGTATCGACATCAAGGAGGTAGGCGGGCATCGTGGCCTAGAAGAGGGCGACCTTGGGCACGGCGGGGAAGATGTCGTCGAGTGTGGCGAGGTCCTCAGGGGTGGGGGTCCAGTTAGCGGCTTCGGCGTTCTGCCGGACCTGCTCCGGCCGGGTGGCGCCGGCGATGACGCTGGCCACCGAGGGCTGGGCTGCGAGCCAGGAGAAAGCCACCTCAATCTCCGTGAGGCCGCGTTCTTTCGCGAAGGCGCTGTACCTGCCCAACTGGTCCCAGTCGGCGTCGTCCACCATGTTGGTGCGGGTGTGGCTGAGCCGGGACCCTTCGGGGGCGTGGCCCGGGGAGTACTTGCCGGTGAGCAGGCCGTTGGCCAGCGGGAAGTACGGGAGGACGCCGAGGCCGAACTCCTCCGCGGCCGGGGTCACTTCCAGCTCGGCGCGCCGGTCCAGCAGGTTGTAGTGGTTTTGCGAGGAGATGAACCGGGAGGTCCCCAGTTCGCGGGCCACGTATTCCGCCTGGGCGATCTGCCACCCGGAGCGGTTGGAGTGGCCGATGTAGCGGACCTTGCCGCTGCGGACCAGGGTGTCCAGGGCTGCCAGGGTCTCGTCGATGGGCGTCAGCGGGTCCGGGGTGTGGAACTGGTAAAGGTCGATCCAGTCCGTATCCAGGCGCCGCAGCGAGGCTTCGACTGACTGGATGATGTACCGCCGGGAGCCGCGGGCACCGAAGTCGGGGCCGTTGGCGCCCCGGGTGTCCATCCCGAACTTGGTGGCAACCACCACGTCTGCGCGCCGGCGCCCGAGCGCCTTGCCCAGCATGGTTTCGCTGAGCCCGGGTTCCTTGCCGTAGTTGTCTGCCACGTCGAACAGGGTGATGCCGGCGTCGATCGCGGCATTCACGACGCCGTCCGTGGCGTCCTGCGACTCGGTGGCGGTGTTGGCGCGGCCCAGGTTGTTGCAGCCCAGGCCAACGGTGGAGACGGTCAGGCCTGATTTTCCAACACGGCGGTAGCTGGTCACGAACGTCTCCTAGAGGCTGAAGCTGCTGGCGGGCTTGGCGGAATGCTTGAGTTTGTACTGGTCCGGCTGGCTGTACGGGGCAGCCCCGATGCTGAGCTTGGTGAAGTCGAGGTCCTCGTTGCGGGCGCAGACCTTGATGGCGCTGACGGCCTTGTTCACATCCGGGCACAGGCAGAAGATGTTCAGCTTGTAGTCGGTGAATTCGGAGCGTTCCACCGTTCCCAATCCGCGCCAGGCCAGGTGGCTGATGAGGGAGTCCTTGGCCTTCTGTTCAAGGCGTCGGTCACGGTCGGTGCCGTCCTTGGTCTTGAGGGCGAACTGGACCACCACCCAGGACTGCTCCCCGTTGGGGACTTCGGCGTAGCCGTCCTCCGCGCACTGGGCTGCGAAGGCGTCCAGGAGGCCGTCGGCAGCGGCGGCGTCGGGGACATCCGTTTCCTCAGTCTTGCTCTGGTGCCCCACGGCGCCGAAGTTCATGACGAACTGGGAATACTCTTCGTCGAACCAGGCCTCCCTGAAATGGAGGGCGCCTTCGTCGTCGCGCTTGTAGACCCTGACAATGCCGCTCATGTGGTGCGTCCTTTGGTAAACCATTCGACGTCGGTGCCGTCGAATGGCGCGTGCTGTGCCTTCACGGCGTGGTAGAGCCCGTCCGCGGCAGCCTGGATATCCTCGATCAGCCGCTGGGGGTAGTGCATTGAGACGCTGTGCTCCGCGAACTCGTCCTGGTCGTCGATGAAGACGCCGCGGGCCTCGGTCCGGATGACGTCGAGATCCATGTCGATCACATGGAACTCAGTCACGGCAGGCCGGATGTGTGTCCACTCATGGCCTACCGCGAGGTCGATGTAGACCCGCACTCCACCGGGGTGCGCGGAGTCGTAGAACGTGGCCACCCAGTCACCTTGCCGCGGCACCAGGAGGACAGCGTCCGAGCGTGTGTAGAACGCAGCGCCCGGGCGGGAGCAGAATTCGTTGGTGCCCTGGAAGATCCACCACCCGTGTTCGTCTTCGCCGAGGTAGCGCCCGGGTACCACCCAGTGGGCCTTGCCGTTCCATTTCCGGTTCCTGGAGACCACCAGCTGGCCTGGCTCGAGCCCATTCGGAACCCGGGTGGTCGTGGTGTGCAGGACTGGTCCGGATTCCCCCGCCGGCCCGGGATACTTCAGCTCGTCCTCGTCCCTCACAGGATCGGAAGGCTGCCGGTGGTGGGGTGCTGCTGCCCGGGGAGGGGCCGTGCGAAGGGGACCTTGGTTCCCAGGACCTGCGCGACGACGTCGTGCGTGATCTGCTGGGCGGTCAGCCCAACGCGCTCCAGCACCTGGTTGCGGGTGCCATGGTCGAGGAACTCCACGGGCAGGCCTACCTCGTTCAGTGCCGTGTCCACACCGGCGGCGCGCATCTCCTGGCGGATGCGGGAACCGACGCCGCCCGCGCGGACGCCGTCTTCGATGCAGATGACCAGGCGGTGGTGCGAGGCCAACGCGATGATGGAACGGCGGACGGGGAGGACCCAGCGGGGGTCCACCACGGTGGTGCTGATGCCCTGCGCGCCGAGCCGGTTGGAGACATCCAACGCCAGTTCTGCCATGGCGCCGACGCTGACGATCAGGACGTCGTTTTCGGTGGAGCCGGACGGCCTGCGGGCCAGGATGTCCGCGCCGTCGCTGAGCCGTTCCACTGCCTCGACGGCGGGGCCGACGGATCCCTTGGAGAAGCGGACGACGCTGGGCGCGTCATCGATGGCCACGGCTTCGCGCAGTTCCTCGCGGAGCCGGGTGGCGTCGCGGGGCGCGGCGAGGTGCAGCCCGGGGACGATCTGGACCATGGCCATGTCCCACATCCCGTGGTGGCTGGCGCCGTCCGGGCCCGTGACGCCGGCGCGGTCAAGGACGATGGTAACGCCTGCCTTGTGGAGGGCCACGTCCATGAGCAGCTGGTCGAAGGCCCGGTTCAGGAATGTGGCGTAGACGGCCACCACCGGGTGCAGGCCGCCAAAGGCCATGCCTGCGGCGGCGGTCAGCGCATGCTGCTCGGCGATGCCGACGTCGATGACGCGCTTGGGGTGCTTGGCGGCGAACTTGTGCAGGCCCACGGGAATCAGCATGGCCCCGGTGATGCCCACGATGTCGTCGCGCTCGTCGGCGATGGCGGCGATTTCATCGGCAAACACCGAGGTCCAGGACTGGGCTCCCCCGGTGCCGGTGGGCTCGCCGGTTTCGGGGTCGATGATCCCAACGGCATGGAACTGGTCCGCTTCATGGGCACGGGCCGGAGCGTAGCCGTGGCCCTTCTCCGTCATGGCATGGACGATCACGGGACCGCCGTAGTTCCTGGCGGTGGACAGTGCATGCTCCATGGCCTGGAGGTTGTGGCCATCCACCGGGCCGATGTACTTCATGCCGAGGTCCTCGAACATGCCCTGCGGCGCCCACCAGTCCTTGATGCCCTTTTTCATGGCGTGCAGGCTCTTGTAGGTGAACTGCCCCACGGGGCCGCCGTCCTGCAGCTTCTTCTTCCACCAGTCGAGGGCGCCCTCGTAGGCCGGGGCGGCGCGGAAGGAGTCGATGGTGGGGCGCAGGGACGCCAGGTAGTCGGCGAATCCGCCAACGGTGGGTGCATAGGAACGGCCGTTGTCGTTGACGACGATAACCACGCGGCGCTTCTTGTCCGCCGCAATGTTGTTGATGGCTTCCCAGGCCATTCCGCCGGTGAGCGCTCCATCGCCGATGATGGCCACCACGTGCCGGTCGCCTTCGCCGGTGAGCTGGCGGGCCCGGGAGATACCGTCCGCCCAGGACAGGGACGACGACGCATGCGAGCTTTCCACAATGTCGTGTTCGGATTCGGCCCGGTCCGGGTAGCCGGAGAGGCCGCCTTCCTGGCGGAGAGTGCTGAAGTCCTGCCGTCCCGTCAGCAGCTTGTGGACGTAGGACTGGTGCCCCGTGTCAAAGACGATGCTGTCGCGGGGGGATTCGAAGATGCGGTGCACGGCCAGCGTCAGTTCCACGACGCCGAGGTTGGGCCCGAGGTGGCCGCCCGTCTGGGAGACGTTCGTGATCAGGAAATCCCTGATCTCCGAGGCCAGCTGTTCCAGCTGTTCCTCGGTCAACTCGTTCAGGTCCTGCGGATTCCGGATGGTGTCCAAGATTCCCAATGACCCCTCCTTCGGGTGGTAGACGTGCCGTTTAACTCTAACGCCTCGGTGTGAATGCAAAGCCGAAGCCCCGGCTGGTCGGTGACCGGCCGGGGCTTCGGGGTGGATGGTGACTGCTGTCGGAACCCGCTAGTTCGCGGAGATCTGGCGCAGCACGTACTGCAGGATGCCACCGTTGCGGTAGTAGTCCGCTTCACCCGGGGTATCGATGCGCAGCACGGCGTCGAACGACTTGGAGGAGCCGTCCTCTGCGGTGGCGGTGACCTTCAGGGTCTTGGGCGTGGTGCCCTCGTTGAGGGCGGTGACGCCTTCAACCGAGAAGGTTTCCGTGCCGGTCAGGCCCAGGCTGGCAGCGTTCTCGCCGGCCGGGTACTGCAGCGGCAGGACGCCCATGCCGATGAGGTTGGAGCGGTGGATACGCTCGTAGCTCTCGGCGATGACGGCCTTGACACCCAGCAGCGCGGTGCCCTTGGCAGCCCAGTCACGCGATGATCCGGAACCGTATTCCTTGCCGGCCAGGACCACCAGCGGGGTGCCGGCTGCCTGGTAGTTCTGCGCGGCGTCGTAGACGTAGGCCTGCGGGCCGTCGGCCTGGGTGAAGTCACGGGTGAAGCCACCCTCGACGCCGTCCAGGAGCTGGTTCTTGATGCGGATGTTCGCGAACGTGCCGCGGATCATCACTTCGTGGTTGCCACGGCGCGAGCCGTAGGAGTTGAAGTCCTTGCGCTCCACGCCGTTGGCCAGCAGGTACTGGCCGGCGGGGGTGTCGGACTTGAAGGATCCGGCCGGAGAGATGTGGTCGGTGGTGACCGAGTCGCCGAGCTTCAGGAGCACGCGGGCGCCCGAGATGTCCTGGACGGGCTCCGGCTGGGCCTTCATGCCCTCGAAGTATGGGGGCTTCCGGACGTAGGTGGACTTCTCGTCCCAGGCAAAGGTGTCGCCGGCCGGGGTGTCGAGGGCCTTCCAGCGGTCGTCGCCCTCGAAGACGCCCTCGTAGCCGCGGGCGAACATGCCCTTGTCGATGGAGGAGTCGATGACCTGCTGGACCTCAACCGGGTTCGGCCAGATGTCCTTCAGGAAGACGTCGTTGCCGGCTTCGTCCTGGCCCAGGGCGTCGTTCTCGAAATCGAAGTCCATGGTTCCGGCCAGGGCGTACGCGATGACCAGCGGCGGGGAGGCCAGGTAGTTCATCTTGACGTCCGGGTTGATCCGGCCTTCGAAGTTGCGGTTGCCCGAGAGGACTGCGGTGACGGAGAGGTCGTTGGCCTGGATGGCCTCGGAGATCTCGGCGTCGAGGGGGCCGGAGTTGCCGATGCAGGTGGCGCAGCCGTAGCCCACGATGTAGAAGCCGAGCTTCTCCAGGTAGGGGGTCAGGCCCGACTTGTTGTAGTAGTCGGTGACAACCTTGGAACCGGGGGCAACGGAGGTCTTGACCCACGGCTTGGCGGCGAGGCCCTTTTCGACGGCGTTGCGGGCCAGCAGTGCTGCGGCCAGCATCACGGACGGGTTGGACGTGTTGGTGCAGGAGGTGATCGAGGCGATCGACACCGCACCGTGGTCCAGCTCGAATTCGCGGCCGTCGGCGGTCTTGACGGCCACCTTCTTCGCCGGGCGGCCGTTGGACTTCGGACCGTGGGCGTGCGGGGCTTCCTCGGAGAGGTGCGTTGCCGTGGCGGTGAACGACGGTGAGTCGGACGCCGGGAAGCTCTCGTCGATCGCTTCGTCCAGGCTGCCGTCGGCGAGGTCCACCTTGACGTAGTTGCGCAGGTCCTCGCGGAACTGGGCCTTGGACTCGGAGAGGATGATGCGGTCCTGCGGCCGCTTGGGGCCGGAAATCGACGGCACCACCGTGGACAGGTCCAGTTCCAGGTACTCGGAGAACTTGATGTCGCGGGAAGGATCGTGCCAGAGGCCCTGTTCCTTGGCGTACTGCTCGACAAGTGCCACGTTCTGGTCTGAGCGGCCCGTGAGGCGCAGGTAGTCCAGGGTGACGTCATCGATGGGGAACATGGCGGCGGTGGAACCGAACTCGGGGCTCATGTTGCCGATGGTGGCGCGGTTGGCCAGCGGCACTGCTGCGACGCCTTCGCCGTAGAACTCAACGAACTTGCCCACCACGCCGTGCTGGCGCAGCATTTCGGTGATGGTCAGGACCACGTCCGTTGCGGTGGCGCCGGCGGGGATGCTGCCGCTGAGCTTGAAGCCCACGACGCGCGGGATGAGCATGGAGACGGGCTGGCCGAGCATCGCTGCCTCGGCTTCGATGCCGCCGACCCCCCAGCCCAGCACGCCCAGGCCGTTGACCATGGTGGTGTGCGAGTCGGTGCCAACGCAGGTGTCAGGGTAGGCGCGCAGCGCACCGTCCACTTCGCGGGTCATGACGGTGCGGGCCAGGTACTCGATGTTGACCTGGTGCACAATGCCGGTTCCCGGGGGAACAACCTTGAAGTCGTCAAAAGCGGTCTGGCCCCAGCGCAGGAACTGGTAACGCTCACCGTTGCGCTGGTATTCGATCTCCATGTTGCGCTCCAGTGCGCCGGAGTTGCCGAAGGCGTCGATCTGGACGGAGTGGTCGATGACCATCTCGGCGGGAGCCAGGGGGTTGACCCGCTTGGGGTCGCCGCCCAGGTCCTTGACCGCTTCACGCATGGTGGCCAGGTCCACCACGCAGGGAACGCCGGTGAAGTCCTGCATGATCACGCGCGCCGGCGTGAACTGGATTTCTGTATCGGGCTCCGCATTCGGATCCCAGCCTGCCAAAGCGCGGACGTGATCGGCAGTGATGTTCGCGCCGTCCTCGGTCCTCAGCAGGTTTTCAAGCAATACCTTGAGGCTGAACGGAAGGTTTTCTGCACCTTCAACGGAGTTCAACCGGAAAATTTCGTACTCGGTTCCGGCTACATTAAGTTTGCCTTTTGAACCGAAGCTGTCCACAGTGCTCATCGCAGGACTCCTCTCGCAACAGTTTCATCTTTGTCGCGCGGTTGACCGCCTGCTAGTTAGGAAGCCCTAAGTAGCTCCAGGGCCCGAAAATTTGCACACGGCCGGCCGAGAATTCGGGCGCGACGTGGGACTACTACGGCCATCGTAGTCGAAAACCGCACCGGCATCACGGAGCCGGAGTCAGCAACGCCACCGTCTCGAGGTGGTGGGTGTGGGGGTACAGGTCGAACGCCCGGAGCCCCGCGAGTACCCACCCGGAGCGGCGGAAGTAACCGAGGTCACGTGCGAACGACGCCGGATCGCAGGACACATAGGCAATGGCCCGGGGCTGGGCGGCCACGAGTTGCCCGACGACGGCTTTCCCGGCACCGGCGCGGGGCGGGTCAAGGACCAGCGCGTCGAAATTCCGCGGTTTCTGGCGAAGGACCCGTTCCACGCGCCCCTGGATTACTTCCACCTGGGGCGCAGAATGCAGGTTCTTCCGGGCGTCGCGGCTGGTGCCCGGGGCCCCTTCGACCGAAAGCACGGACCCTGTCTCCCCTACTGCGTCGGCCAGTACGGCGGTGAAGAGCCCCGCGCCGGCGTAGAGATCAGCCACCACCGCACCGGGGTTGAGGAAGTCCCCCTGACGCAGGAATTCTGTGACAGCACCCACAAGCGTCCCGGGCGCGTCGCGGTGGATCTGCCAGAAACCCTCGCCGGTCACCCGGTAGTCATGGCCGGCGGCGGATTCCTGCACCCAGGTGCGCCCCCGGAGCTGCGTGACCGTGCCGGCCAGCGGATCAAAGGCGGCCACCGAGGCCTCCTCCGGCAGCGCGGCGGCGATGGCCCGCAACCGCTTGTCCTTGGTTCCGGGCGCGGGGGCCAGGAGCACCAGGGGGCGGGAACCGTTGGCCGGAGCGGCCACCTCGACCCGTTCGATGCCCTGCAGGTCCAGGTCCCAGAGGCGCAGCGCGTTGATGGCTTCGCTGGCCAGCGGCATCTCCCGCACCGGAACGATGAAGTCGGAACGGTGCGCGTGCATCCCCAGCCTGCCGCCGGAGGTGACCGAAAAACTCGCCCGCGTGCGCCACCCAAGGCCGGTGCCGCCGTCGTCCGCTTCCCCCACGGGTTCCACGGCACCGTCCCACATGGACGGCACCTGCTCGAAGCCGGCAAGCCGGGTGAGCTGCTCGGCGAGCACGTCCGCCTTCAGGCTGCGCTGTTTGGCCAGCGCCATGTGCCCGAATTCGGCACCGCCCACCGGCGGGTGGCCGTGGCCCCAGGCGCGCAGGGAATCGGCCACGTGCCAGAAGTGCTCCACCCGGTCCGGGGACGCTTCGAGCACCTCGGTGACATCGGCGCGCCAGAATTTGGCACTGTCCCCCGCATCGGTCAGCCGGACCCGGACCTTTTCGCCCGGAACGGCGTGCCGGACAAAGACCACCCGGCCCTCATGGCGCGCCACGCAGTGCCCGCCGTGGGCCACCGGTCCGACGTCGAGCACAGCCTCCTGGCCGGTGTGGCCGGCTTGGTCCCCTTCCGCTGGAGCAGTTACCGGCTGGTCGGCGGGGGAAGTTCTGGTGGTCACTGGACGTCCTGGAGGTTCTTGGCTTCTTCGGAGGATTTGAGCTGCCAGGGAACGCTGGCCACCATGACGCCCGGTTCGAAGTGCAGCCGGGTCTTGATGCGGAGGGCTGTCTGGTTGTGCACCAGCTGTTCCCACCACTTACCCACCACGTACTCGGGGATGTAGACCACCACCAGGTCCCGCGGGGAGTCCAGGCGCATCTGCTTGACGTAGTCCATGATGGGCGTAACCGTCTCACGGTACGGGCTGGCGAGGACGGTCAGCGGAACCGGGATCTCGAGCTTTTCCCAGTCGGCGATGGTGTGCGCCGTCTCGTCCGGGTCGATGTCCACCGTGATGGCGTCCAGCCGGGAGGGCCGGGACGCGCGGGCGTAGGCCAGGGCACGCAGGACGGGCTTGCGGACGTGCGAGACCAGCAAAACGGCGTGGACCCGGGTGGGCAGGGCGCGGGGCGAGGAGTCCTCGTCCACCGCGAGTTCCTTGGCCACGTTGTCGTAGTGGGCCCGGATGCTCCACATGATCAGGAAGAGGATGAACATGGCCAGCAGCGCAATCCAGGCGCCCTGCTGGAACTTTGTGATCAGCACGATGACCAGCACCAGTCCGGTCATTCCGAAGCCGATGCTGTTGATGGTCCGCGACTTGATCATCTTGCGCCGGACGGCCTTGTCCTTGGCCAGTTTCAGTTCGCGGCCCCAGTGCCGGATCATGCCGAGCTGGCTGAGGGTGAAGGAGATGAAGACGCCCACGATGTACAGCTGGATCAGCTTGGTGACGTCGGCATCGAAGGAGATGATCAGGATCAGGGCACCTGCCGCGAGGGCCAGCACGCCGTTGCTGAACGCGAGCCTGTCGCCGCGGGTCCGGAGCTGGCGGGGCAGGTAGCCGTCCTGGGCGAGGATGGAGCCCAGGACCGGGAAGCCGTTGAAGGCAGTGTTGGAAGCGAACACCAGGATGACGCCGGTGGCGGCCACCACGATATAGAAGGGGATGCTGCCGGCGCCGAAGATCGTTTGCGCAATCTGGCTGATGGCCGGGTTCTGGATGTAGCCCTCTGGCAGAGGGTTGCCGTTGAGCAGGAATTCCTTGGCGGGGTCCAGCACAATGTGGACCTTGGTGGCGTTGGCCAGGTAGATGATGCCGGCCAGCATGGCGGCGCCGATCACACCCAGGAGGAGCAGCGTGGTGGCAGCGTTCTTGCTCTTGGGGTGCCGGAAGTTGGGGACGCCGTTGCTGATGGCCTCGACGCCGGTCAGCGCGGCGGCGCCGGAGGAGAAGGCCCGCAGCAGCAGGAAAGCACCGGCCAGGCCCACCAGGCCCTGGTCGAAGCCCTCGGCCGGGACGATGGTGAAGGCAGCCGACGGCGCCTGCCCCAACTGCCCCGTGGCAGCCTGGAACATGCCCACGGCCGTCATGCCCAGGATGGACGCCATGAAGATGTAAGTGGGGACGGCGAAGACGCTGCCCGCCTCCTTGATGCCGCGCAGGTTCACCAGCGCGAGGATGACGACGCCGATGGTGGCGATGACGGCCTGCTCACCGTGCAGGGACGGTACAGCCGTGGTGAGGTAGGCGGCCGCCGAGGACATGGACACGGCCACGGTCAGGACATAGTCCACCAGGAGGGCCGACGCCACCGTCAGGCCGGCGTACTTGCCCATGTTCTCGTTGGCGATCTCGTAATCGCCGCCGCCTGACGGGTAGGCGTGCACGTTCTGCCGGTAGGAGGCCACCACGGTCAGCAGCACCACCATCACGGCCAGGCCAACCCAGGGCGAGATGGCCACGGCGCTGACACCGGCCAGCGCCAGGGTGAGCAGGATCTCGTCCGGCGCGTAGGCCACCGACGACAGGGCGTCCGAGGCGAAAATCGGGAGGGCGATCTTCTTGGGAAGCAGGGTATGGGCCAGGCGGTCATTCCGGAAGGGCCTGCCCACCAGCACGCGTTTGACGGCGTTCAGTATTGTCAACACCCCACAAAGCTAGTCTGATTCGCGGTCGATGTCATGACGGGCGCCTGCCAGTCCTAACAGGTGCCATGCCGGTAGAGTTCTAGCTGCACGATCCAGACACAGCTACAGAGGAGATACGGTGGCGCATTTCGTGATCATGGGATGTGGCCGGGTGGGGGCAACGCTGGCGCACACGCTGGAGGATGCCGGCCATTCCGTGGCCATCATCGACCAGGATGACCGCGCGTTCCGCCGGCTCCGCCAGGGCTTCACCGGCCGGAAGGTCACCGGTGTGGGCTTTGACCGGGAGACCCTCAAGCAGGCCGGTGTGGGCGAGGCCTACGCCTTCGCCGCCGTCTCCAGCGGTGACAACTCAAACATCCTGGCCACCCGGGTGGCCAGGGAAACCTTCCACGTCCCGCATGTCGTCGCCAGGATCTACGATCCCGGACGTGCCGAGATCTACCAGCGCCTGGGCATCCCCACGGTGGCCGCCGTCCGCTGGAGCGCTGACCAGGTGCTGCGCCGCATCCTGCCCGAACAACACCTCGCCGGTGATTTCCGTGAGCCGTCCGGGCGGCTGGTCCTGGCCGAACTGGACCTCGACGCAGGCTGGATTGGACACCGGATCAGCAGCATCGAAAAGGCTGCCGACGTCCGGGTTGCCTATGTGACCCGCTTCGGCGAGGGCCTGCTCCCTGACGCGGGAACGGCGTACCAGGACGGCGACACCGTGCACGCCATGCTGCAGGTGGACCGCAGCGCCCAGATCGCCCAGATCCTCGCCAAAGCCCCCGCCAAGGAGTACCAGTGAAAGTCGTTATCGTCGGCGCCGGCAGCGTCGGATCATCCATTGCCCGGGAACTGCTGGCGCACAAGCACGAGATCCTGCTGATCGACCTCAAGCCCGAGGTGATCGGCCGCAGCGGGCTGCGGGGCGCCCATTGGCTGGTGGGCGACGCCTGCGAGCTCTCCACCCTGCAGGGCGCGAAGGTGGAGGACGCCGACGTCGTGGTCTCCGCAACGGGCGACGACAAGGTCAACCTGGTGGTGTCCCTGCTCGCAAAGACCGAGTTTGGGGTGGGCCGCACCGTGGGCCGGGTCAACAACCCGAAGAACGACTGGATGTTCAACGACTCCTGGGGCGTCGACGTGGCCGTCAACACGCCGCAGCTGATGACCGCACTGGTGGAGGAGGCAGTGGAGATCGGCGACCTGGTCCGCCTGCTGACGCTGCAGACCGGAGTGGCATCACTGGTGGAATTCACCGTGCCGCACGATTCCCACGTGATCGGCATGACGGTGGGAGACATCCACTGGCCCGAGGACGCCACCCTGGTGGCGATCCTGCGCGACCAGGCACCCATCACGCCCAGCCGGGACGACGTCATCGACGGCGGCGACGAGCTCTTCTTCGTGACCACCATTGCTGCCGAGGACGGGCTGCGTGAGCTCCTGTCCTCCGCTCCGGGCAGCATCGACATAGGCGACCAGCCCTCGGACGGCGCCGAGCCGGCCACCGCGGGCAGCCACGGCCACGCGTTGGACGACGACGGCTTCGACGGTTAGTCGGCCGGCTCGGCCTTGGGTGCGGGCCGGGTTACCAGCCACGCCACCCAGATGCCCAGGATGTACAAGGGTGCGCCCATGATGAGGCGGGTGGTGGCCAGTGCGGCCAGGCCGTCCGTGCCCATAAGGTAGAGCGGCACCTGGACGATGAGCCGGAGGGCCAGGACCGCCACGATGATCCACGTGCCCAGCCGGTAGGCCTTGACCCGCGACGGTTCCTTGCGCCACTCGACGCCCTCGTTGCGGATGAAGCCGAAGAGGAGGCCCGCCACGGGCCACTTGACGGCGATGGAGAGAACCATCGCCAGGATGTACGCGCCATTGGTGAAGAAACCGGGAAGGTAGAAGTCCTCTGCCTTCCCGGTGGTGTTGGCAAGCCACGCGGAGATACCGACGCCGGCGACGCCCGCCAGCGCCTGGGTCAGCGGGCGCCGCTGCACCAGCCGCACCACGGTGAAGATGGCTGCCGAGGCCAGGGCGGCCACCAGGGACAGCGTGAGTTCGCGGGTGACGGTGAACGCGACCAGGAAGACCAGGCCGGGGACGATGCTCTCGGCAATGCCCTGCACTCCCCCGGCACTCCGGAGGACGTCCACCTGTCCGTCATGGCGGCGGTGAAGTCCGGCCTTGGCCGCGTACTCGGCGGCCAGCCCTGCCACCGGCGATGGACCGGCATCCTGCGGCGTGTCCTGCTGCCCGGCCCTGCCGGGCTTCTCAGGTCCGGTGGGCTGTTCGGGCTGCTGGGCGGTCATTCGTTCTCCTGGCGGGACAGTATCTCGTAGCGGGGGTTGAAGATGGTGGGCATGTCCTTGCCGCGGGCCAGCATCCCCTCAACCCGGATTTCCGCCCCGGCTTCGATGCCAGGAACCCGGCGGCGGCCCAGCCAGACAACGCGGAGCCGCGGAGGCCTGCCCTGTCCCGGGCCGGCGGGGCGGACAGCGTCGTCCTCCGAAACGATGGCGCTGAATTCGGCCGTCCGGTCGGCCGGGACGAATGTCACGGATTCGATATGCCCCTGGCACAGGACCCTGCCCCGGTCCGGCAATTGGCCCAGCGGCGTAATTCCACGTCCCGCCTGCGTGCTCCCGTTCTCCGGGGACTCAGCCGATCTGGGTGATTTCGGGACCACGTTCGGGCTCCTCCAAAGTGGGCGCGGCGGGCGGAGGAGTGGTTGAGGCGTCCTTGGGCAGCCGCAGCTGCAGCAGGTCGCGCGGCGGCATGGGGCTGTCTCCGCGGACCACCACGACCTGCCGGAACAGGGCCTCGAGCGGTTCGGCGGCCGGGCGTTCGAGCGCCGCGGGGCCACCCAGGACACCGCGGAGGAACCAGCGGGGTCCGTCCACGCCGATGAACCGGGCCACACGGTAGCCCTGGCTGCCATCGGGCAGCCCGGCCGGCAGCTTGGCCACCAGTTCCGTGCCGAAGGCGCCTTCCACCTCCTCAACCTGTCCGCCCTGCGCGCCCACCGACTGGCCGATCTGTTCCCGGATCTCGTCCCACAGTGTTTCCGTCTTGGGGGCGGCGAAGGCCTGGAGCTGGAGGCTGGATCCGTTCAGGTCCAGGGTGACAGCCACCACCCGCTGGGTCGCTTCTTCCACCTCGAGACGGAGCTGGAGGCCTTCGCTCGGAGTGATCAGCAGGGCGCCCAGGTCCACGAAGCCGTCACGGCTGCTGATCTCGGCCTCGTCGAACGGACCGTCCTGGCGGCGGGCCGCGGTGCCCGGTTCGCCTTCCCCGTCCTCTGCAATCGTCAGTTCTTCGTCCGGCTGCGCCGGTTCTTCGTTCTTTGTTTTCCTGCCGAGCCCAAAGACCATGGGTGACTCCTTATTCCTGAAAAATGTGCCAGTTCTGGATGGTGCCGGTGGGACCCATGGAGGTCCCGCCGTCGTACGTGCTGGCGTGGCAGCGGTGCGTGTGCGGGGTCAGGCCCCAGGAACGGTGAATCCGCCGGTGGACCCGAAGCCGCCCGTGCCGCGCACGGAACCGCTCAATTCGCTGACAGGAATGAACTGGGCGTACTCAACCCGCTGGATGACCATTTGGGCAATTCTATCGCCGCGCCGCAGCTCTATCGGCTGGGACGAGTCGGTATTCAACAGGGTCACCGAGATCTCGCCCCGGTAGCCCGCGTCCACGGTGCCTGGAGCGTTGACAATGGTGAGGCCGTGCTTGGTGGCCAGGCCGGAGCGGGGGTGGATCAGCGCCACGAAACCTTCGGGCAGCGCAATCGCGACGCCGGTGGGAACCAGCTTGCGCTCCCCGGGCAGCAGGACCACATCCTCGCGGGCACGCAGGTCCGCGCCGGCGTCACCCGGATGCGCGTAGGACGGCGCTTCCAGGTCCGGATCCAGCATTTTCAACTGGACCTCGAGGGTGGGGACGGCAGGTGCTGGCGATGCTGCGTCCGGGGCAAGGTCTACCGTGGCGGGATGATCAGTCACAGTCACTCACTCTAACCCGCGCCCACGGAACACTCATAAGGAACCCCCTTGGCAGACGGAGCTCCAGGCGGCTCCACCCAAGGTGAAATAGCGGGCCAAAGGTGGAAAGCTTGGCCTATGCCCGAATCAAGCTCGCCCGCGTCCGTTCCCAGCTCACCCTCCGCCGGGGCACCCGTTGTCTACCGGGAGAAGCTGTGGCCCAACGCCTGGATCTGGGTCATCGCAGCAGGCGTTTCCGCAGCAGGCATCCTGGTCTTCGCACCTATCAGCATGGCGGCCGGCTACACAGCGGCACTGATACTGCTGGCCATCATCACGGCCCTCCTGGTCCTATCGACCCCCGCCATCACCGTCACGGCGGATGCCCTCACGGTTGGAAGGGCCACCATCGAACGCCGGTTCGTGGGCGGCGTCCAGCAGTTCGAAGCCGGAGAAGCGACGGCGGAACGCGGCACCCGGCTTAATGGGCTCGCCTACCTTTGCATCCGCGGCTGGATTGATCCCGTGGTGAAAATCGAAATCACGGACCCCGCCGACCGCACCCCCTACTGGCTGGCTTCCACCCGGCACCCCGACAAGCTGACGGCCGCCTTGGTCCGGCAATAACGCTGCCTTCACTCCCCGTCCGGGCCCGGATCCGGCGGAAAATCACGGCGCGCCCTGTTCCTTGAGCCAATTCAGCGCTGCCGGGTGGCAGAGTTTCGATTGATAGTAATGCCAGGGTGGAGGATTTTGTATGCAGGATCTACGGCTTGTAGGCGTGCACGACGACGGGACGCATCTCCTGTTGAGCGGGGCCGGCGGCGAGATGTTCCAGCTGCCGATCGATGAAGCCCTCAGGACGGCCAGCCGGTCCACGGCCAAACCGCGGACGGAGCGGCCTGCCGTTCCCATGTCTCCACGGGATATCCAGGCCCGTATCCGTGCCGGCGCCACTGCTGCCGACGTAGCGGAGCTGTCCGGCATGCCGCTGGCCAAGGTGGAGCGCTACGAAGGCCCGGTCCTTGCTGAACGGGAGTACGTTGCGCAGCAGGCACGGAAGGTTGAAGTCGCGGCACCCTCCCCCGGCCATGACGCTTACCGGTCAGCGTTCGGCGACAACCCGGCAACCCTGGACGACATGGTGGCCCACCGCCTCTCGGCGCATGGCATCGATCCCGCCACCGTGGAATGGGACTCCTGGCGGCGCCAGGACGGTACGTGGACTGTCTCGGCAAACTTTGAGGCCAAATCCGGCGGAACCACCGGCATCGGCGAAGAACCTCCCGCGCTCTGGACCTTTAGCCCCGGACGCAAGTCGCTGCAGAACACCAACCGCTGGGCCCAGCAGTTGAGCGAACTCGAACCGTTGGATGGCCCCGTTCCGGCCCGCCGCCTCACTGCGGTTTCCGACCGCCCGTTCGATTTTGAAACTGACGCGGACAGCGCAAAGACATCTACCGGCAGCCAGGGTCCTGTCCAGGAAGCCGGGAAGGAATCCGACGGCCTCCTGGACATGCTCCGGTCGCGGCGCGGCCAGAGGCTGGGTGTGGACGAGGATTCGGACGACGCCCTGGCGCTGCTCCTGGCTCACGGTGTCCCGGCTGCCCACCCACGGCCTTCCGAGGTAGTCGCCGAAGCGCCTGCCGAGGCGGAACCGGAAGAGACCGAATCCCAGGACGGGCCGCAGGAAGCGCCTGCGGCGCAAGGTGATTCCTTTATCCGGCGCCGTGATGCGAGGCCGTCAATGTTGTCCCGGCTGAGCCTGCTTCCGCCGCACCGGGATGGCAACGATGACGCCCTGCGGCTTCACGACGGCGTCAGCACCGACACCCGGGAAATCACCATTGCGGCGTCCCCACAGAAGCCGTCCGGTTCCGCCCCTGCTGCCGGGTCCGGCAACTCCGGCGGCGCCGGGCTGGATGAGCTGCTGGGCAGCAATTCCCGCCGTCCGTCACCCAAGCAAAACGACGCGTCCCCCTCTACCGGGCAGTTGCCGGAGGCCGAGGCGCCGGAACGGCCAGCCCGGCCAAAGCGTTCCAGCGTCCCTTCCTGGGACGAAATCGTTTTCGGCACACGGAGCGACTAGGACCTTTCCTTCGTCCCGTTCCTGGGCTGGTTCCCGCCACTGCTGCATGCTAGGCTCCCCGCACCCGATCGGTCAGAAGCTGCACTTACCCCTGGAGGTTCGCTGTGCCGGACACCACCTGCCACATGTCAATGTCCCTGGACGGGTTCGTCGCCGGGCCTGACCAAAGCCTCGAGAACCCGCTGGGCAAGCGGGGGCTGGAACTTCACGGCTGGCACATCGGCGATCCCCGCGCCAACGAGGCCAACGGGATCGCGGCTGACTGGCTGATGCGCCCGCGCGGCGCCTACGTAATGGGCCGGAACATGTTTGGTCCCGTCCGCGGCGACTGGGACGAGGACTGGAGCGGATGGTGGGGCCCCGAGCCGCCCTACCATGCACCGGTGTTCGTCCTCACCCATTACCCGCATGATCCGATCCAGATGGAGGGCGGGACAACCTTCCACTTTGTCACCGACGGCTTCGATGCCGCGTACGCGGCGGCGGTCGAAGCGGCCGGGGGCAAGGGCGTGGATATAGCCGGCGGAGCATCCACCGTCCGCCAGGCCCTGGCCGCCGGCGTGATAGACGAGCTCACCCTGGACATCGCACCGGTTTTGCTCGGTTCGGGTGAACGGATTTTTGACGGTATTGAATCGTTTGGCTTCGAACCCGACGAGGTACTCCACTCTCCCCTGGCCACCCACATCCGCTACCGCCGGACGCCCCAGTAGCGATCAGCGCTCCCAACCAGGCGGCGCGCCTCACATGGGCGGGTCACACGGCAAGGTGCTGGAGGAGGGCATCTTCCAGAAGGCTCCGTTCTCCAGGCTTTTTGTACGCCTCCGGCAGGAAACCAGAGGGCCAGCGTGGTGGTTCCCAGTCCTGGTGTTCGCTCGGGTAGTGGCGGCCCGATGGTGAGGTCCAGCCTGGTGGTTCGTTCTTGGTGGCGGGGGTGGGTTTCCAGCCGGTGGTGTGGCGGAGTTTGTGGTGTTTGGGGCAGGGCTGTCC
>NZ_JBFTLY010000019.1:0-90529 GCF_056396685.1 Pseudarthrobacter sp. 05T312 | reverse complement strand
ACCCCCTACCCGGCCAACAGGCACCAAAAGCCCGGAACCACCCAAAATACTTCAACCCCAGAAACCCCAACCCACAAAAGGAAGGGCTGGCCCGACAGCGAACGCCACGGACCAGCCCTACAAAGCACTTAGTTCAGCAGTCTCCTAGGGCGTCAGCCGCCCAGCTTCCAGTTGCGGATCTCCTCCGGGTCCTCGCCGTGGGTGCGGGTGTGCTCCCGGGCGCGGTTCCGCCGGTCCTGCAGGTCCTGGCGCAGGAGCGCCTGCGTCCCGGCGAGCCCGGGCACCCGGTCAATCGCGTCGATGGCCAGGGTGAAGCGGTCGATTCCATTGAGCATGGCCATGTCAAACGGGGTGGTGGTGGTCCCCTCTTCCTTGTAGCCGTGCACGTGCAGGCCCTGCTGGTTGGTGCGCCGGTATGCCAGCCGGTGGATCAGCGCCGGGTAGCCGTGGTACGCGAAGATGACGGGTTTGTCGGCGGTGAAGATTCCGTCGAAGTCATGGGCCGGCAGGCCGTGCGGGTGCTCGCTGTCGTCCTGCAGCCGCATCAGGTCAACCACGTTCACCACGCGCACTTTGAGCCCGGGGGCCCCTTCGCGGAGCAGTTCGGCGGCTGCCACCGTTTCCACCGTGGGGACGTCGCCCGCGCAGGCCAGAACGACGTCGGGCTCCTCGCCGGGGACTTCCGAGCCGGCAAACGTCCAGATCCCCAAGCCGCGGCGGCAGTGGTTGGCGGCATCGGCCGGGCCCAGCCAGGTGGGCGAGGGCTGCTTGCCGCTGACCACGATGTTCACATAGTCCGTCGACGCCAGGCAATGCTCCATGACGGACAGCAGCGTATTGGCATCCGGCGGCAGGTATACCCGGATGACCTCGGCCTTCTTGTTCACCGCATGGTCGATGAACCCCGGGTCCTGGTGCGAGAACCCATTGTGGTCCTGCTGCCACACATGCGAGGACAGCAGGTAGTTCAGCGACGGAACCGGCTGGCGCCACTGCAGTGTGCGGTGCACCTTGAGCCACTTGGCATGCTGGTTGAACATCGAGTCGACAATGTGGACGAACGCCTCGTAGCAGTTGAACACCCCATGCCGGCCCGTGAGGAGGTAGCCCTCAAGCCAGCCCTGGCACAGGTGCTCGCTCAGCACCTCCATCACCCGGCCGGACCGCGCAAGGTGTTCGTCGACGTCGTCAATCCGGTACTGCCACACCTTGTCGGTGACCTCATAGACGTTCTGCAGCCGGTTGGACGCCGTCTCATCGGGGCCGAAGAGCCGGAAATTCTCCATGTTCTGCGCGATAACGTCCCGCATCCAGGAACCAAGCGTGATCATGGGGCTCACGCGGTCGGTGCCCGGGCTGGGCACTTCGACGGCGTGGTCCTGGTACGCGGGCAGTTTGAGTGCGCGCCGCAGCAGTCCGCCGTTGGCGTGCGGTGTTGCGCTCATGCGGAAATCGCCGGGGGGTGCGCCCTTGGCGACGTCGGGCCGGAGCCTTCCCTCGGCGTCGAACAGCTCGTTGGGACGATAGGACTCCAGCCACTCTTCCAGCTGCTTCAGGTGTTCGCCGTTGGTGCGGACCTCGGACAGCGGCACCTGGTGGGCACGCCACGTCCCTTCCACCTGGAGGCCGTCCACGGTGCGCGGCCCGGTCCAGCCCTTCGGCGAACGCAGGACGATCATGGGCCAGCGATGCCCGCCCTCCCCCTCCTCTTCGGCGTCCGGATGCTGCCGGTGGGCGTCCTGGATGGCCCTGATATCGGCCAGGCACCGGTCCAGCACGGCGGCGAAGTCGCGGTGCGCCTGCTCCGTGTTGTCCGGATCCTGCACGGTGACGAAGTAGGGCTCGTGGCCGTAGCCGCGCAGCAGCTGCTCCAGCTGGTCCTGCGGCATCCGGGCCAGGACCGTGGGGTTGGCGATCTTGTAGCCGTTCAGGTGCAGGATGGGCAGCACCGCGCCGTCCGCGGCGGGGTCCAGGAAGTTGTGCGAATGCCAGCTGGCGGCCAGCGGACCAGTCTCCGCCTCGCCGTCACCGATGACGACGGCGGTCACCAACTGGGGGTTGTCAAAGACAGATCCGTAGGCGTGGGCCAGGGAGTACCCCAGCTCACCGCCCTCGCTGATGGAACCGGGGCTTTCCGGAGCCGCGTGACTGGGAATGCCGCCCGGGTAGGAGAACTGCCGGAACAATTCGGCCAGGCCGGCCTCGTCGTTGCCCACGTGGGCATAGATTTCCGAGTAGGTGCCCTCCAGCCAGGCGTTGGCGACGACAGCGGGGCCGCCATGGCCGGGACCGGCAACGAAGAGCATCTCCAGGTTGTCGCGGCGGATGACGCGGTTCAGGTGCGCGTAGACGAAGTTGAGTCCGGGGGTGGTGCCCCAGTGGCCCAGCAGGCGGGATTTGGTGTCCTCAGCCTGCAGGGGTTCGCGCAGCAACGGGTTGGAGCGGAGGTAGATCTGGCCTACCGAGAGGTAGTTGGCGGCACGCCACCAGCGGTCAACGAGCTCCAGTTCCCCCTGCTCGATGCCTTCCTGCTGCACGTCGTCCTGCTGCATGGTGTCCTGCATTCCATCGTGCCCAGCGCTGCCGGCCATAACCATCCTCACCTCGGGTGTGCCGCTGCAGGCGGCTGTTTCCCCATCGCAACAGATGGAGGGGCCGGGTGGCAACCCCCGCCGCCGGACCTTGCCTTTGGCGCCTTGGGCACCTGTAGGGTACTAAGCAAGCTTAGCTTTCGCTGAGGCGGGAGCTGGGACCATCAATTGTGGGGAGATCGAGACATGCCAGCCGAAGACGACGTTGTAATTCCCGGGGTTCCGTCCAGCGAGCCGCCGGCGCTCGAGGAGCCCACCAGCCCGCGGGAGCCGTTGCCGCCCAAACCGGACCAGCGCGGGCCCGAGGCCGTGTCCCCCACGGGCAGCCCAACCGGCGCGCCGGCCACCGCCCGCGCCCAGTCCGGCCAGTACCTGACCACGGCCCAGGGCCTGCGGCTGCAGGATACGGACCATTCCCTGAAGGCCGGTGCGCGCGGCCCCATCCTGCTGCAGGACCACCACCTGCGCGAGAAGATCACCCACTTTGACCACGAACGGATCCCGGAGCGCGTTGTCCACGCACGCGGCGCGGGCGCGCACGGGGTGTTCCGGTCCTACGGCACGGCGTCGAAGGTAACGCGCGCCGGTTTCCTTGCCGCGGACGTCGAAACGCCCGTGTTTGTTCGGTTCTCCACGGTGCTTGGCTCCCGTGGGTCAGCCGACGCCGTCAGGGACACCCGCGGGTTCTCCACCAAGTTCTACACCGACGAGGGCACCTACGACCTGGTGGGCAACAACATTCCGGTGTTCTTCATCCAGGACGGCATCAAGTTCCCGGACGTGGTGCACGCGGCCAAGCCGCACCCGGACCGCGAGATTCCCCAGGCCCAGAGCGCGCACGACACCTTCTGGGACTTCGTGTCGCTCCACACCGAGGCGCAGGCCCACACCCTGTGGAACATGTCGGACCGCGGCATCCCCCGCTCCTACCGGACCATGGAGGGCTTCGGCGTCCACACGTTCAGGCTCATCAACGCGGCCGGCGACACCACCCTGGTCAAGTTCCACTGGAAGCCCAAGCAAGGCGTGCACTCGCTGGTCTGGGAGGAAGCCCAGATCATCAACGGCATGGACCCGGACTTCCACCGGCGGGACCTGGCGGACGCCATCGAGGCCGGCGCCTACCCGGAGTGGGAACTGGGAATCCAGACCTTCCCGGACGCAGAAGACCAGATGTTCGAAGGCATCGACCTCCTGGACCCCACGAAGTTCGTTCCCGAGGAACTCGCGCCGGTCCAGCCCATCGGCCTCATGACCCTCAACGCGAACCCGACGAACTACTTCGCCGAGACCGAGCAGGTGGCCTTCCATCCGGGGCATCTGGTGCCGGGCATCGACGTCACCAATGACCCGCTGCTGCAGGTCCGCCTGTTTTCCTACCTGGACACCCAGATCTCGCGGCTGGGCGGGCCCAATTTCGCGCAGATCCCGATCAACCGGCCGCACGCCCCCGTCAACGACATGCTGCGTGACGGCATGCGCCAGACGGCGGTCCATGGCGGTGCCGCGCCGTACCGGCCCAATTCGCTGGACGGCGGCTGCCCGTTCCTGGCGGGACAGGACATGGGAGCGTTCGTGGACGTGCCCGAGGCGGTGGCGGAATCCATCAAGGAGCGGCGTAACCCGGCCTCCTTCGATGACCACTACAGCCAGGCCCGGCTGTTCTTCCGCAGCCTGAGCTCCGTGGAGCAGGACCACGTGATCCAGGCCTACACGTTCGAGCTCGGCAAGTGCTACGAAAGCGCCGTCCGCGAACGCCAGCTCCAGGCCCTGGCCAACATTGACGCCGCGCTGTGCGCCGCCGTCGCCGCGGGCCTCGGCATGCCGGCCCCGGAGGCCACCGAGCAGGTGCCGGACCGGGATCCCAGCCCTTCCGTGTCCCAGGTGGGTGGGACCTGGCCGGTTGCCGGGCGCGTGGTGGGCATCGTCGCCGACGCTTCCAGCGACCTTGCGGAGGTGGAGGCCGCCCGCAAGGCGCTCGACGCCGAAGGCATGGTCCCGCTGGTCATCGCACCCAACGGGGGCGTGCTTTCCTCCGACGGGTTGTCGGTGACGGTGCAGCGGACCTTCCTCACGGCACGGTCCACCGAGTTTGACGCCCTCATCGTGTCCGGGGGCAAGCAGCCCGCGCCCGATGCGTCCGCGGGGCGTGATGCTAAGGCGGGAGAGCCGGCTGACGGACTGGATCCGCGGGTGGCTCTAATGCTGTCCGAGGCCTACCGCCATGCCAAGGCCATCGCCGCCTGGGGCTCCGGCTCGGCCGTCCTGGAAGCGGCCGGCATCCAGGAAGGGGCGGCAGGTGTCGTGGCCGGCAGCGATGCGGCTTCGGTGACCGCCACGGTTTCCGGGCTCGTCGCCGCGCACCGCGCCTGGGACCGTTTCCCGGCCGCCGGCGCCGCAGCAGTACAGGACGGCTGATCAAGCCGCGTTAACCTGCAGGTCCGTTTGCAGGTCCACCGTTGGGGGTCCGCGTCAACGCGATGCGGACCCGCAGCCGGGCGGGGCCCGGAACCGGGACGGCCGGTACCGGGCAGGCGGTCCGGGCAAAACCACCGGTTTCGCAATTACTACTTCCGGGTAGTGTGGACCCAGAATGTTCACCCTCACCATCAACCAGACGGACAGCCGGCGCGACGGCGACCAGGTGCCGCAGCTGCTCAAGGCGCTGCGGCATATCCCCGCGCGCCTGGATTTCGACCGGTCAGTGGAGGACGAGGTCCAGGGCATTGTCGACTGCCCGCACCAGGCCGTGGAGGCCGCACTGATCGCCCTGCGGAGCGGGCACTGGTTCGTGGGGATCGGCGCAGGGCCGGTGAACGAGCCGTTGCCCAACCAGATCAAGGACGCCTCCGGCCACGGGCTGGTCTATGCCCGCCAAGCGGTGGACCGGCTCCGCAGCAGCAAGGAACGGGTACCGGTTGCCGTGGAGGGTCCGCTGGCGGATGTTGCCCACGACGCCGAAGCGATCCTGCGGCTGCTGGGCCATATCGTGCGGGAGCGGTCCGGCGCGGAATGGCGCGTGCTGGACCTGCTGACCCCGGGAGTCCGCGGCCAGCAGAAGGCCGTGGCGCAGGAACTCGGGATCACCACCCAGGCGGTCAGCAAAGCCGTCGCGCGGGCGCAGTGGAACGAAGAACATGCCGCCCGGCCCGCAGCTGCCCGGTTACTTGCGCTGGTCCTCGCGGTGGACTGACTGCCGGCGGGTTGACCGCCTGGGCCGCGTCCCGCCGTCGTAATGACTGCCAGGGCTCTTCCGGGCCTTAGCTGGCCGTGGCGGCCAGGACCGGCTCGCCGTTGAAGTACTCCAGCTTCCAGCCGTCCACCGCGTGGTGGTGGGCCAGATTGAGGGCCGCGTTGTCCACGCTGGCCAGGGTCTGGCCGATGGCGCGGCTGAGGCTGACGCGCAGCAAGGTGCCGTGGGTGACCACCAGGACGCGCTGGCCGCGGTACTCCTCCGCCAGCGCTTCCAGGGCTGCGAGGCCGCGGTCCGCGGCTTCATCTTCGCTCTCGGCGCCCTTGAACCCGCCGGGTACGCGCAGCGCCTCCAGTTCGGGACCGGCCTGCATTCCCTCGGCCGGCCCGAAGCTGCGTTCGGTGAGCTCAGGGACGCGCCGGGAAACCGTCAGCCCGAGCCCTTCTGCGATCAGGTCCGCGGTCTCGGCGGCGCGGCTCAGCGGCGAGGAGACGATGGCGTCCCATTCGTATGGAGCAAGGATGGCGACGGCGTCCCGCGCCTGGCCGCGTCCGACGTCGTTCAGGGGGATGTCGGTCGCCCCCTGCAGCCGGCGCTCGGCATTCCAGTCGGTCTGGCCATGGCGGACGAGGGCGAACGTCGTAAGGGTCATGCCTCTATTCTGCCTTGGCTCCAGGCCCGCACCGGAATCGCGGCAGCGGACAGTGCCTTCAGCGCCTTAGAGGAGGCTGCGCAGCACGTGGGCGGCACCGTCGTCGTGCACTGAGTGGGTGACTTCGTCCGCCGCAGCGACCACTTCCGCCGGGGCCTGCCCCATGGCAACGCCGCGGCCGGCCCACGTGAGCATTTCGATGTCGTTCCGGCCGTCACCCACCGCAACCGTCAGGTGCTCTTCAAAGCCAAGCCGGAGCCGGAGGTTTTCCAGGGCGCTGGCCTTGGTGACTCCCGCTGCGGCGATGTCCAGCCAGGCCGTCCAGCCCACCGAGTAGGTCACCCCCGCGAGGCCTACGTGGTTGATGGCCTCGTTGAACTCTTCGGGCGTGTTCTCGGTGCTGAACACCACCACGCGGACGGCGGTAGCCTCCAGCATGGTCTGGAAGTCAACGCCCACCGCCTCAACCCCGAAGCTGGCATCCTGGAACCGCTCGGTGGAGAGGAACCTGCCGTCGGCGTCCTCAAGCGCATACTTTGCGGAGGGAAGCCGTTTGCGCAGGGCACGCAAGGCAGGTCCCGGATCAAACGTGGCCTTGTGGATCACCTCGTAGCCGTTTTCCAGTTCGGGGTGCAGCCGAAGGGTCACCCCGCCGTTGCAGCACACGGCGTACCCGCGCTCGATCCCGATCTTTTCGATGATGGGAAGCGTGGCGTTCAGTGACCGGCCGGTGGCGATCATCACCTCGTGCCCGGCGGCCACCACGGCCTGCGCCGCTTCCCGTACGCCAGGGGACATGTGGCCGTCGTGGTTTACCAGCGTGCCGTCCACGTCCAGGGCGACCATGAACTTCTGGTCCACCGCAGCGAAGCCGATGCTGTTGGGGTTGTGCTCTCGATTGTTGTCTCGCCGGTCATCGTTGCCGGCGACTGAGGTTTCAGTCAGCGTTGTCATTCACACAGTGAAGCAGACGCAACTGACACGCGCTAGGACGCGGACCACAGGTTTATTGAACTGTTGGTTAACACGGCGGATTTCCACACTCACGGTGCACCGGCTCACGGTGCACCGGCCAACGGACACTGCACCTCCGCACACGCGGGTGTACCGTCCGCCTCGCGGTGCGAACTCCCGACGCCGGTTATCCACATGCACCCGCCGGGCCCTTCAGCCACCAATCACGCTCCAGCGACGATGAATAGCATGCAGCTGATTTCCGCCCTGGACCTGCGCCGCACCACCGGGGACACCCGGTCACTCAGCAGGCGCTATGCGAAGGGTGAACTTGTCCGTGTTCGCAAGGGTGTTTACGCCGCGAAGGATGAATGGGTGTCGCTGGCTCCTTGGGAAAGGTACCTCCAAACGGTCCGGGCCGTGCACCTGGAACTGCCACAATCCACGTTCTGCCTGAATACGGCCGCCGTCCTGTGGGACTTGGAACTCCTTGCTGTGCCCGGATATGTTCACTTGTCCGGGGCATCCAGGGGCCACACCGGCCGCAGCCAGCCAACAACCTCCGCGGCCCCCGACAGATCCGGGCGAACCGGAATTACCCACCTCACCGCTTACGGCATCCACAGGCATCGCGGGGATGCCGCGTCAGTCCGGCGCGGTGGTCTGCTGGTCACTCCGCTGCCCGATACCGTCATAAGTGTCCTGGCTAGGGAAAGCTTCGCGGCAGGAGTCGTCCTGGCGGACCACGTAATCGGCACCCGCCGCCATTCCGGACCTCCGGTCAGCGAGGACGAACTGTTGCAGGCGGCTTTCGAGCTTCCGTCGGCCGCGCGCCGAAACTGGGTGGCACAGGTGCTTAGCTTCGCCTCGCCCCATTCAGAGTCAGCCGGGGAATCCCTCAGCCGCGCACAGATGCATCTTCTCGGCTTCCCGGCCCCCATGCTCCAGGCAAAGTTCCGGCAGGGAGGTTTGCTGCTCGCCCGGACTGATTTCTACTGGCCGCGGTACCGGTTGATCGGCGAGTTCGACGGCGACTCGAAGTACCTGAGCGACGACTACCTGGGCACCCGGACGGCGCGGCAAGCGGTGTTGGCGGAGAAGAAACGCGAGGACAGGCTCCGGGCGGCGGGTTTCCGGGTTGTCAGGTGGGACTGGGCCACGGCCTCCGACCCTTCCCGCCTTACGGCGTGCCTCCGCCAGGCGGGCCTGCCGAATATCCGCACCAAACCGTCCAGCACCCGCTAACGGAAAGTGCACCCCCGCGCTAGGGGGTGCAATGTCCGTTTGAGGGTGCGTTGTCCAGGTGCGGGTGCACCAGAGGGCAAGAACCCCTAGAGGACCGGGAGGACCTCGAGGCCGCCCAGGTACTTCTGCAGGGCCTTCGGCACGTTCACGGAGCCGTCCGCGTTCTGGTGGTGCTCCAGCAGCGCCACGATCCAGCGGGTGGTGGCCAGGGTGCCGTTCAGGGTGGCCACGGCACGGGTGCCCTTGGCTGCGCCCTCCGAATTCACCACCCGCTCGCGGATGTTCAGGCGCCGGGCCTGGAACGTGGTGCAGTTGGAGGTGGAGGTCAGCTCGCGGTAGGCGTTCTGCGTGGGGACCCAGGCTTCGCAGTCATACTTGCGGGCCGCGGAGGTCCCGAGGTCGCCGGCGGCGGTGTCGATCACCCGGTAGGGAAGCTCGCACTTGGCCAGCATTTCCTCTTCCCAGGCAAGGAGGCGCTGGTGTTCGGCGGCGGCCTCTTCAACGGTGGTGTAGATGAACATCTCCACCTTGTTGAACTGGTGCACGCGGATGATGCCGCGGGTGTCCTTGCCGTGGGATCCGGCCTCGCGGCGGTAGCAGGAGCTCTGGCCCGCGTAGCGGATGGGACCGGCGGAGAAGTCCAGGATCTCGTCAGCGTGGTACCCGGCCAGTGCCACCTCAGAGGTGCCCACCAGGTAAAGGTCGTCTTCGGCAAGACGGTAGATCTCGGCGTCGTGCTTTACATCGAAGCCGGTGCCCTGCATCGTCTCGGGGCGCACCAGGGTGGGGGTGATCATGGGGACGAAGCCGGCCTGGATGGCCTGGTCCATGGCCATCTGCAGCAGTGCCATCTCCAGCCGGGCACCCACGCCGCGCAGGAAGTAGAAGCGCGCGCCGGAGACCTTGGCGCCGCGTTCCATGTCGATGGCGCCGATCAGCTCGCCGATCTCCAGGTGGTCCTTCGGCTCGAAGTCGGGGAATTCGCGCGGGGTGCCAACGGTCTTGACCACCACGTAGTCGTCCTCGCCGCCTTCGGGAACGCCGTCCTCCACCAGGTTGGGGATGGTGCGCAGCAGTTCTTCCTGCTTGGTCTGGGCGGCGTCGGCCTCCGCGGAAGCGGCCTTGACCGAATTGGCCAGTTCCTTGACCTCGGCCAGCAGGGCCTGCTTCTCCTCGCCCTTGGCCTTCGCCACCTTCTTGCCGAACACGTTCTGCTCCGCGCGGAGGTTCTCGAAGCGGAGCAGGGCGGCACGGCGGGCGGAATCCGCGGAGATGATCGCGTCCACCACTGATTCGTCCGCGCCGCGGGCGCGCTGGCTGGCACGGAACTTGTCCGGGTTTTCGCTGAGGTCTTTTACGTCGATCACCAGACAAGGGTATCCAATTCACTGCACGACGGCGGGCGCGCGGCTACGTGCCGCGGCCCGCCTTGCGCCGGGCTACTGTTGAAGCACCATGAGCGACTGGATTCTCTACCTGCTGATTGCGGTGGCGCTTGCCTTCGCCACCTCCAGCTGGTGGGGGGTGCGCCGCCTCAAGGCGCTGCATGTGCGCAGCGCGGTGGCCGGGGAAGCCTACGACTCAGGACTGGCGCGGCAGCGGGTTGCGGTGGTCCTGAACCCCATCAAGGCGCGGGCCGACGAAGCCAGGGGAATGATCCACAGGGCATGCCTGGCGGCGGGGTGGGAGGAGCCCGTCTTTTTTGAGACGACGGCGGAGGATCCCGGATTTTCGCAGATGCAGGCCGCGTTGGCGGGAAAGCCCGACGTCGTCCTGGTGGGCGGCGGCGACGGCACCGTCCGCGTGGTGGCTGAGGCCCTCGCGAACACCGGCGTTGCCATGGGCCTGATTCCGCTGGGCACAGGAAATCTCCTGGCCCGGAACGTGGACCTGGACGTGAACGATCTCCACGCCAATGTCCAGACCGCGCTTTTCGGGCGGCAGCGGTACATTGACACTGCCCGTATGGCCATCGAGAACTCCCGCACAGGCCACTATTCGGAGCACGTCTTCCTGGTGATCGCCGGTATCGGCATGGACGCCGAAGTCCTGGCCGATACCAACGCCGGCCTGAAGAAAGCCGTGGGCTGGCTGGCCTACACGGAGGCGGGGGTGCGCCACCTGCCGGGCCGGCGGAAGAAGGTCTCGATCGCCCTGGATGACAGCCCGGAGCAGGTAAGGAACATCCGCAGCGTGCTGTTCGCCAACTGCGGCCTGGTCCCCGGCGGCATTGACTTCATCCCACAGGCCATGATCGACGACGGGAAGCTGGACGTCGTTGTGATGAGCCCCCGCAGCGCCCTGGGGTGGCTGCTGATGTACGTGAAGATCATGTTCAAGCACAGTGGAAAGTTGCCCATCATGACCGTGTACCGGTCAGTCAAGGTGGTCATTAAGTGCCCCGAACCGATGCCCACGCAGCTCGATGGCGACACCGCGGGGGAAGCCACTCAGCTTACGGTCGGGGTGGAGCCCCGGTCACTCCTGGTCAGGGTCAGGGGGCTGGAGCAGGGCGGCGGCCCGGTGCACGGCAGCACGCGCGTGGCGCGCTAACGGGCATCAGGATCCGGACTTTTTCCCTGTCTCAGCAGCAGCTTTCGCGTCCGCGTGAGCTTGTTTGGCAGCAGCGTGGGCTTCGGATTGCTCGCGGATCATGGCCTGCTCCTCTTCGAAGCGCAGGCGGTCAGCGCGGTCAGCGTCGTCCCCGTCCCAGTCCTGGTTGTCTCCGGTCGGCTTGGGGTTGACGATCATCCCCTGGCCGTCATTGTCAGTGCTGCTGGTCATGACCCGCTCCCTTCGTCAGGGGCCATACCCCGTGTGGATCAAGCAAGCATACGCACAGTCCACAGTCCGCGGAAGTATTTCCATGGGCATTTGCCTACGCTTTGGGCGAAGCCCCGGAACCGCTTTCACCTGCGGCGGATTCCTCGGCGAGGACGGATTCCACCCATGTGCGGGCGGCGGCGAAGGCCGCGTCGGAGGTGTGGGCCGGAACCGGCGTGGCGTGCCGGTCGGCCCTGGCGTAGGAGCCCAGGAAGCGGGTGCCGGGACTGATGCGGTGCAGCCCCGCCAGTGCATCGGCCACCCTGGCCTCGCGGGCATGGCCGTCGGCGTCGATGCTGAAGAAGTAGTGGCCCAGATACTGTCCGGTGGGCCGTGATTCGATCCTGCTGAGGTTGACGCCGCGGCTGGCGAACTGGTCAAGGATCTCCATCAGGGCGCCGGGCCGGTCCTCCGGCAGCGGAACCACAACGGTGGTCTTGTCCGCTCCGGTGCATTCCGGCAGCGGAGCCGGCCGGCTGACCAGGATGAAGCGCGTCACTGCGCCGGGGTTGTCGCCAATGTCTTCCGCCAGGACAGACAACCCTCCATGCTCCCTGGCCACGAGCGGCGCGCAGATGGCCGCATCGTACGGGCAGTCCGCATCCAGCAGCCCCAGGGCAGCAGCGGCCGTCGACGATCCGGGGACGTATTCCGCACCAGGTATGTTCCTGTCCATCCACAACCGGCACTGCGCCCACGCGTGGCCGTGCGTGGAGACACGGCGAACGTCCTCCAGCCGTACGCCGGGGCGGGCAGCCAGGACGAAGCTGATGGGAACCAGGACCTCGCGGATGATCCGCAGTTCCGGGCCGGTGGCAATGGCATCCAGAGTGGCAGTCACGCCTCCCTCCACCGAGTTTTCGATGGGGACCATGGCAGCGTCAGCGGTTCCCCCGCGTACTTTGTCCAGGGCGGCATTGACGTTCGAAGCCGGCATCCGGACCGCCTCGCGGGCGCCGGGAACCTGCAACAGGGCAGCCTCGGTGAAGGTGCCTTCCGGGCCGAGGAAGGTATAGGTATAGGGCACTAAAGCACCAAGGGCTTGAGTCCGTTGTCCGAGACCAGGGGCTTACCGGATTCCAGCCACTGGTCCATGCCGCCGGAAACGTTGATTGCGGTATACCCCTGGCCGGTGAGCCACTGGGCCACGCGGAAGGAGCGGCCACCCGTGCGGCAAATGACGTAGACGTCCTCGTCCGGGTCGAGTTCACCCAGCCGGGCCGGGATCTGGTCCATGGGAATGTGGACTGCACCCTCGGCGTGGCCGGCAACCCACTCGTAGTCCTCCCGGACGTCCAGGATCACGGCGTCGGCGGGGACGTCATGGACGGGGACGGTATCGAAATCGCTCATCGGAGTCCTGTCTTGGCGGATCTGGTGGATCAAAGTCAGGTTTAAGCCTAGCCCTTCCGGCTCCCTGCACCCGGAACACATCCAGAAATAGGGCGGGTTAGGCTGGTCAAGGCCCAGGAGGTTTCCATGTCCCAGCAGTTGACCGCCCTTCCCGCACCACCCGGTGGTGCCCGCGCGAACGCCGGGCCCCAGCCGGCAGGCCGCCGTGCCTGAACTCCACGAACTTTCAGCGCTGGCGCTGCGGGACCTCCTGCACAGTGGAGCCGTGTCCGCCGCCGAGGCCACCACCCACTTCCTGGAACGGATTGGACGGGAAAACCCACTGCTGGGTGCCTTCATCACCGTGACGGCGGACCAAGCCCTGGAGCAGGCCGCGGCGGCGGACACCTGCCGCCTTCATTCCGACGCCGGTGACCTGTCGCTGCTGCACGGCATGCCGCTTGCCTTCAAGGACCTCACGGACGTGGCGGGGGTAGTGACCACGCACGGCAGCGCCGCCCTGGACCACAAACCAGCCCCCGCCGACGCTCCCCTGGTGTCCCTTTTCAAGGACGCCGGCGTGGTTTCGCTGGGCAAGACCCAGGTGCCCGAATTCGGACTGACGGCCTACAGCGAAAACCGCATCGCACCGCCGTCGCGCAATCCGTACGCACCCGGCCGGAGCTCGGGCGGTTCGTCCGGCGGCAGCGCAGCCGCCGTGGCGGCAGGGCTGCTGCCCTTCGGTCCCGGGACCGACGGCGGCGGATCGGTCCGCATCCCGGCCGCCGCGTGCGGGCTGGTGGGGCTCAAGCCGGGCCGGGGCCTGGTGGCGGCGGGGGAAAGCGCCGGTGACCCTGCACGGTTGGTGACACCGGGACCCCTGGCCCGGAGCGCAGAGGATGCCGCACTGATGATGGACGTCCTGGCCCCGGGGAACCAATACCTCGAGGCAGTCCGGCAGGAGCCGCCGCGGCTAAGGATCGGCATCACGCTGGACAGTCCCTGGTCCGGCACCTTTCCGTTCACGCCCGACCCGGAAGCCCTGGACGCGCTCCGGGCCGGCGAATCCCTCCTGGAACATGCCGGCCATACGCTTGGTGACGCGGGCGTCCGCTACGACAACCGGTACCCGGACGCCTTCACCACAGCCTGGACCGCCGGAGTGGGCGCCGCCCGGATCAGCCCATTCCGGGAAGCGCTGCTGGCGCCCCTGACCCGAACCTTCCGCCGGCGCGCGCAGCAGCGCAGCCCCGCCAAACTTGCCGAGGCGCTGGCGTTCCTGCGGCAGTTCCAGCACGACACCGAGGCGCAGTACCTGCAGTGGGACCTGATGTTGATGCCCGCGCTGGCGCAGACGCCCCGGCCGGTGGGCTGGTTCACCGGCACCGCGCACGGCAGCGACCGCTGGCCGTCGGCACATTGGCCCGGGGACGCCGACGGCGACTACCGCAAGCAGTGCGAATACGCACCCTGGTCCTCGATGGTGAATGTGTGCGGGCTGCCGGCCATCACCATCCCCGTGCATTGGACCGGTGGCGCCCACGGGAGCGGACTTCCGATGGGAATCCAGCTGGTGGGCCCCATGGGTTCCGAGGCCCTTCTCCTCCAGGTGGCCCGCCAGGTGGGGTACTGAGGCAGGGCACTTTGCTGTTGACCTTAACCTAACGGCGGCTTAACCCAGCTGTAACCTGGGCTACCCAGACTGGTAAAGCGCCATTCCGTTTCCTCCACCTACCAAAGCTCCACGAGGAGTTGTCCCGCATGAATGCTGAACACAGCGCAACCGACTCCGAAACTTACACAGCGCCCCCCGATGGCCGGCCCGACCTGAGCAACACCAACGTCCGGGAGGACCTCGCCATGGCCGGCCGCTGCGCTCTGGTCCACCTGCCGACGGGCCGGACCTGCCTTCTGCCCCTCCGGCACCAGGGGCCCTGCGAGTTCCACCGTCCGCAGGAGGCACAGGACATCGTAAACGGCGGCTGACACCCCCGCATGGCCTGCCCTGCGGGCTGTAGACCGGGGCCATGGGGCCCATGTTGACTTTCCCTGCGTATCGACTGCCGCGCCATTCAGGAGGACGATTAAAGGACAGTCACCAAGGAGGTCTGTATGTGCTACGCATCGAACAAGGACTTCGGATGGGGCGCCAGGAAAGAACCGACGCGCCGGCCCGAAGCCGAGGCGAAACCGGAAACCCCCGCGGAAACGCCCGGGAAGCCGGCCAAGGAACAGGAATTCACGTTCTGGGCCTTCCCCAACTGGCGCAGGACGCCTGCGCCGCACACGCCCTCCGCCGAGCGGAACAAGGAGAGGGTCTAACGCCCCGGCAGTAATGACCGGGCTGGAGTAGAAGGAGGGGTTCCCGGACGGGTGCCCCTCCGCCGGCAAAACACCCCGGCACCGGCTCTGGCTGCAAGCCTTGGCCGCGCACCCCGTTACACGCGTTGTACTATCGCGACCCCGACGTCTATGGTTGCACAATAAGCATGCTTATTATTCTGCGAAAGGAAACGAGCATGAGCGCAGGACAGTACACGCCAGGACCGGACCGCCTGCCGGAACGCGACGTCACCACGCCGCCATCAAGCCCGGCCCAGCCGTCAGGGGACGGCGCCGCAACCCACGGTGGTGCCCCGTCCTACCCAACGCGGGAGCCCGGAACGCCGGCCGCAGGAACCTCGCCCCCGACAGCCCCGGGCGGCGCCCAGGAGCGAAAAGTCACTCGCGCCGGCGTCATCTGGGCAGCGGTAGTGGCTGCCTTGGTGCTCCTGATCCTGCTGATAGTTTTCATCCTGCAGAACCAAGAACAGGCCTCGGTGAAATTCCTGGGCTTCGAGGGCTCTGTCCCGCTGGGCATGGCACTGTTCATCGCCGCCGTGACGGGCGGAGTGCTCGTAGCCGTCGCCGGCGGCGCGCGGATTCTGCAGCTTCGCTCCAACGCCCACCGGGCACGGGTCCGGCAGCGCAGGTAACCGCGGCTGCCAGGCCGGCGCGGGAGAGGCTGGCATTAATGGGCAAGGTTGTGGTGGCCAACCACGTGACGCTCGACGGCGTGATGCAGGGACCCGGCCGGCCGGACGAGGATACCCGCGGCGGCTTCAGCCGCGGCGGTTGGGCCGTTCCCTACGCAGACCAGGCCACCGTCCACAAGATGGGCGAACGGATGGGCCCCGACCACGCCTTCCTGTTCGGACACCGCAGTTACCGGCAGTTGCTGGAGTCCTGGAACCGGCAGGGCGGCCCCTTCAAGGACGCCCTCCTCAATACGCCCAAGTACGTCGCGTCGAGGAATCCGGAAACCCAGCTCGAGTGGCCCCATTCGACCCTCCTGCACGGTGACGTTGCCGCCGCCGTGCAGGAACTGCGGGCAGGCACCAGCTCAAACCTGGTGGTCATGGGCAGCGGGGAGCTGATCCGCTCCCTCATGGCCGCCGGCCAGATCGACGAGTACCTGCTCATGATCCATCCCGTCGTCCTGGGCACGGGCCACCAACTTTTCGCCGGCGGCAGCCGCACTGCGCTGCGGCTGGTGGAAGCAGAACCTACTGCCACCGGCGTCATCGTGGCCCTCTACACCCCCGACCGCCGGTAAGGAACGGCGCGCGGCCCAAACCGCCGTCGAGCGCTGTTGCCCCACCCCGTACCGCGCCCGTGCCGCGGTGCGCCCCGGCCAGGCGGGACCTGTCAGCGGGCTCCCAGGGTAGCGAACTTGCGGGCCCGTGCGGCCACGAGATCAGGTACCGGAGTGGAGGCCACAGTGCCCAGCTCATACTCAATCGCCTGTGCCATCCGGACGCAGAAGTCGCGCGGCTCCAGGGAAGCATCCCCGCGCTCATCAACGATATGGTCCACCAGCCCGTTCGCGTACAGCGCGGCGACGTTCACACCCTGCGCCTGGGCCATGGCGGGCGCAAATTCGGTGGTCCGGTGGACGATGGCACTGGCCCCTTCCGGCGGCAGCGGCGATAGCCAGCTGTGCTGTGCGGCGATGGTCCTGTCCGCCGGCAGCAGCGCCAGCGCCCCTCCCCCGGCCCCCTGGCCAAGCAGCACGGAAACCGACGGTGAACCCAGTCCAATCAGTTCGTGCAGCGAGCGCGCAATCTCGCCGGCAAGCCCGCCTTCCTCCGCTTCCTGCGAAAGGGCGGCACCGGCGGTGTCGATGACGGTCAGCAGGGGCAGCCGCAGTTCTTCTGCCAGCTTCATCCCCCGCCGCGCTTCCCGCAATGACCCGGGACCCATGCCGGCGGCGTCTTTCCGCAGCGGGCGCGCGTGCCCCAGCACGATGCAGGACTGGGTGCCGAAGCGTGCCAGTGCCAGCAGCAACCCGGGATCCTTCTCCCCCTGCCCGGTTCCGTTGAGGGGCAGCGCGTCCGTGGCGCCGAACTTCAGCAGCTGGCGCAGGTCGGGGCGCCGCGGCCGCCGGGAGAGCTCAATTGACGTCCAGGCGTCCACGGACGATGGCCGGACGTTCACAGTGTCAGGCGCCGCGGGACGCGCCGGCAGCGGGTCCGCCGGAGCGAGGATATCCAGGGCCCGGCCCACCAGATCGGCGAGATCGCCGGGCTCCACCACACCGTCGATCAGCCCCTTGTTGAAGAGGTTTTCCGCAACCTGGACATTCTCCGGGAACGCTTCGCCATACAGGGCCTGGTACACGCGCGGGCCTAGAAATCCCAGCAGCGCCCCGGGTTCGGCCACGTTAATATGCCCCAGAGATCCCCAGGAGGCCATGACGCCGCCGGTGGTGGGGTGGCGCAGGTAGACCAGGTAGGGAAGCCCGGCCTGGCGGTGGGCCCGGACTGCCCCGGTGATTTTCACCATGGAGAGGAACGCGAGCGTCCCCTCCTGCATCCGGGTGCCGCCGGAGGCAGGGCCGGCCAGCAGCGGCAGGCCCTCCGCCGTGGCGCGTTCGATGGCGGCAACAATCCTTTGCGCCGCCGCGTGGCCGATCGATCCGGCGAGGAAGGAAAATTCGCTGACGATGAGTGCGACCCTGCGGCCGCGGATCAGCCCGGCTCCGGTGATCACTGATTCGTCGGCGCCGCTGCGCTCCCGCGCCTTGGCCAGGTCCCGGGCATACTCTTCGGACAGCCCGGGCTGCTCCGGTTCCGTGTCCCAGGAAACGAAGGAACCGGGGTCCACCACGGCTTCCAGCAACTCGGTGGCGTTCAGGTGCCGCATCTTCTCTGCCGTCGCCACGCTACTTGGCACCCGGAGCCGCGGGGGCCAGGCCCAGCCATTCCCGGATGGCGGCGCCGTCCTCATTAAGCAGCGGCGGCGCGTCGTGCTGTGTCGGGGTGGTTTCCGCGGCGTCGCCGGGTGCGAAGAACCGCAGCGGCGGCCCCGGCAGGCTCACCTTTCCCAGCAGGGGATGGTCCACGTCCACCACCAGGCCCTGGGACGCCACCTGCTCCCAGGCGTACACCTCATCCAGTGAGCGGACCTTGCCGGCCGGGATCCCGGCGTCGTTCAGTTTCTGCAGCAGTTCCGCAGCCCCGTACGCCGAGAAGGCGCGTTCGACGGCGGCAATCACGTCGCCACGGTTCCGCACCCTTTCGGCGTTGCTGGCGAAACCTGGGGCGGACGCGTCCAGGCCGAAGGCTGCCGCGAAGGACTGCCACAGCTTCTCACTGCCGACGCTGATCTGGACGCTGCCGTCCTTGCAGTTGAACAGGCCGTAGGGGGCGATGGACGGGTGGTGGTTTCCCTGGGCCTGCGGAACTTCGCCGGCAACGGTGGTCCGGGTACCCTGGAAGGCGTGGACCCCAATCAGGGAGGCGAGCAGCGACGTGCGCACCACCTGGCCCTGGCCGGTCCGGTTCCGCTCCACCAGGGCCGCCAGGACGCCGAACGCCCCGTTCATGCCGGAGAGCAGGTCGGCGATGGGAACGCCCACGCGCTGCGGATCATCAGGGCCTGAGCCGGTGAGGGACATGAGGCCTGCTTCGCCCTGCAGGATCTGGTCGTAGCCGCTGCGCTGGGATTCGGGGCCATCGTGGCCAAAGCCCGTGATGGACAGGATCACCAGGCGCGGGTTGAGATCATGCATCGCGGCCGTCGAGAAACCCAGCCGGTCCATGACGCCGGGCCGGAAGTTCTCGATCACCACATCGGCCCGCTCCAGCAGTCCGCGCAGCACCGCCTGGCCGTCACCGCTTTTCAGGTCCAAACTGATGGATTCCTTGTTGCGGTTGCAGGACATGAAGTAGGTGGACTGCAGGTCGTCTTCGGGTCCCACAAAGGGCGGGCCCCAGCCCCGGGTGTCGTCCCCCGTGCCGGGGTTCTCCACCTTGATGACGCGGGCACCGAGGTCCGCCAGCATCATGCCGGCGTGCGGTCCGGCCAGTGCCCGGCTGAGGTCGACGACGGTGTGCCCGGCCAGGGGCCCTTGGCGGTTCTCGGTGCTCATGTTCTGGTTTCCTTTCTAAAAACAGGCTGGGCGGGGGCGGTGGCCGTCAGAGCCAGCCGGGAACCACCAGTGCCAGCCATGCCAGGATGGGTCCGGCCACGATGACGATGCCGCTGTAGCCGAGGATCCGCTTGTAGAACTGGTCCTTGTCCACGCCCTCCGGGGCGTTGGCGAGCACCAGTGCGCCGTTGGTGGAAAACGGCGAGACGTCCACGATCGTTGCTGAGACGGCGAGGGCGCAGATGACGCCCACGGCGCCGATTTCACCGGTGGACAGGAACGGGACGGCGAGCGGGATGAGCGCTGCGAGGATGGCGGTGGAGGAGGCGAAGGCGGACACCACGGCGCCGATGAAGCAGATGATGAGGGCTGCAAGCAGCGGCATTCCCAGGCCGGCCACGCCGCTGGAGACGAATTTGATGGTGCCGGCTTCCTCCAGCACGCCGACGAAGGTCAGCATGCCGCAAATGAGCAGCACAGTGGACCAGCTGATCTTGTTGATGGCGCCCTTCTGCGCGGCGGGCGAGACCAGCGCCAGCACGATGGCGATGGTGATGGACACAAAGCCGACATCCATCTTGAAGCCGAGGGCCACAACGGCCAGCACGATCAGTCCGGCAATGGTGACCAGCTGGGGGATCCGTTCGGAACGTTCCTTGGTGGCGGCAATGCCGTCGCCTGCGGGGTCGCGGGGGCCGTACATGCCGGAGCCGAAGCCCTTGAAGGGGACGTCGCCGCCGGCTGCCTTGGCGCCGACGCTTACGGACATGCGGGCTTCGGCTGCCTGCTCCACGAAGTGCCCCACCTTGGAGGACAGGAGGGTCTTGCCGCCAAGGACCACGAACAGCACCAGCGCGATGACCAGGTTGAAGATGAAGCTTGAGAGGAACAGCGCCGTCGGGCTGAAGGCGAGGTCGGTCTTGGCCAGGATGCCGTTGACGGTGACGCCGTAGACCGCGATGGGCGAGAAGCCGCCGGCCTGCGCGCCGTGGATCACCATCATGCCCATCAGCAGCGGGCTGATTTTGTACTTGCCGGCGAAGCTCAGGGCGATGGGGGCAATGATGGCGACGGCGGCGGGAGACAGTGCGCCCACGGCCGTGATCACGGCGGTGATGGCGAACATGACCCAGGGGATGAGGGCAACGCGGCTGCCCACGAGTTTGACGGCGCCCCGGACCAGGAGGTCGATGGTGCCGTTGTTTTGCGCGATGGCAAAGAGGTAGGTGACGCCCACTATGGTCAGGAAGAGGCCGCCGGGGAAGTTGGCCAGGATCTCATTGGTGGACATGCCCAGCACCACGGCGCCGAGCAGGAAGGCGCCCACGAAGGCGAGCGCGCCCATATTGAGGGGCAGGACGGTGGCGAGCAGGAACATCGCCGCCAGGATGATGATCGATAAGACAGGAGCGGACATCGTTGGTCCTCCATTGGGGGTGCGAGAGTGTGACGTGAGTTACTGGCTCACTGGACTAGCCTCTTAGACAGTGAGTCTATCTGTCAATAGACGGTGCCGGTATTCTGGACAAGTACACCCAAGGGAGGGTTTTGTGGAGAAGACGGCACGGATGGGCCTGGAACGCGTGACGCGGCCCCGGCTCTATGAGCAGCTGGTGGAGCAGATCCTGGCGTATATAGAGTCCGCGCAGCTCAAGCCGGGCGACCTCCTTCCGGCCGAGCGCGACCTCGCCGAGAGGCTGGGCGTTTCCCGGGCCACCCTGGCCCAGGCGCTGGTTGCCCTCGAGGTACTCGGCGTTATCGACGTGCAGCACGGCACCGGCGCCGTCCTGGCCAGGCGCCCCAGCGTGGCCTCGGTGGTCAAGGGCCTGCGTGAACACCAAAGCCGGCTGCCGGAAATCGTGGAGGCCCGGAGCACCCTTGAAGTGAAGCTGGCGGCCCTTGCTGCCGAACGCCGGACGGACCAGGACCTTGCCGCCATCGACAACGCCCTGGACGTCATGGCTGGCGAGATCGGCGACGGCGACCGCGGAACCCATGGCGACGAATTGTTCCACCAGGCCATCACCGCCGCGGCGCATTCCTCGGTCCTGGCGCAGCTGATGGCTTTCATTGCGGAAATGATCCTGGAGACCCGGATGGAGTCGCTGGGCCAGCCCGGCCGCCCGGAACAGTCCCTGGCATCACACCGGAAGATCGCCGATGCCGTGCGCGCGCAGGACGGGGAGGCAGCAGCGAAGGCGATGCTGGCGCATATCGAGCTTGTCTCGGACGTGGAGCTTCTCCGCTAGCAGCCACGGGCCGGGCCGCCCCACGGCGACACGCCGGGCTGGCTGGGTTCCCGGACAGCCGGCGCGGGATGGCGGTGTCGCGGCGCCCGGAAACCCGATGTGATGGACCCTACGTTTTCATCACTGAGGAGTTTGGCCATGGCCGCAGGCAGTACCGCCGTAGAGGCACGATCAATCGACATGATTCCGCCGGGCGAGCGCCACGGCCACCCGCGGGGCCAGTTCACCCTGTGGTTCGGCGCCAACGCGCAGATCACCGCCATCGTGGACGGCGCCCTCGCCGTGGTGTTCGGGGCGGATGCTTTCTGGGCCATCGTGGGCCTGCTGGTGGGGAACGTGCTGGGCGGCGCCGTCATGGCCCTCCACTCTGCCCAGGGCCCCAAGCTGGGGCTGCCCCAGATGATTTCCAGCCGGGCCCAGTTCGGCGTCTACGGCGCTGTGATCCCGCTGGCACTGGTCATCCTGATGTACGTCGGATTCGCCTCCACCGGCACCGTCCTCTCGGGGCAGGCCATCAACCTCATGCTGGGAGTGGATACGCCCGCCGTCGGAATCCTCATCTTCGGCGCGGCCACCGCGCTGCTGGCCATCCTGGGCTACAAATACATCCACGCGCTGGGCCGCATCGCCACCGTGCTGGGCCTGGCCGGCTTCCTCTACCTGACGGTCGCCGTCGCCACCAAGTTCGACGTCACCCAGGTGATGATGGTCAAGGGCTTCGAGTGGCCCACCTTCCTTACCGCCGTCGCCCTCGGCGCCGGCTGGCAGCTGACGTTCGGCCCGTACGTCGCCGACTACTCCCGCTACCTCCCGGTGCACACCTCGGAGCGCAAGACGTTCTGGTACACCTTCGCCGGCTCGGTGGGCGGCGCCCAGTGGGCCATGACCCTGGGCGCCCTGGCCGGCGGACTGTCAGCCGCCAAGCTGGGCGGGGATTTCCTGAAGAACCAGGTGGGGTACATGGGAGACCTCGCCGGCGGCGGGCTGCTCGCCATCTTTATCTACCTGATGATTGTCACGGGCAAGCTGACGGTGAACTGCCTGAACGCCTACGGCGCCTTCATGTGCGGCGTGACCATCAGCACCGCGATCAACCGGCGGGACACCGTCTCCAAAGCCGTCCGGATCGCCTTCATCGTTGCGGTCATCGGCGCCAGCGTCCTCATCGCGCTGTTCGCCAGCAAGGACTTCCTGAACCTGTTCAAGAACTTCGTGCTCCTGCTGCTGATGGTGTTCACGCCATGGTCCGTGATCAACCTGGTGGACTATTACAAGATCTCCCGGGACCGGCTGGACATCCCCGCCCTGTACAACCCGGACGGACGTTACGGCCGCTGGAACGCCGCCGCCCTGGTCTCCTATGGAATCGGCGTCGTCATCCAGGTCCCGTTCCTGGCGCAGTCGCTGTACACCGGCCCGGTCACCAAGCTGCTGGGCGGCGCGGACATCTCCTGGCTCGTGGGGATCGCGGCCACCCTCGCCGTCTACTACCCGTGGGCCAAGGCCACCAACCGCGCCCCGGCGGAATCGATCTACCCGGCGGGCACGGTTGCGGAGCCGGCGGCCGCCGCAGCGAAGGGGTAGGCAGCCGGGGAAAGCGCGACGGCGGCCTGGGCATCAGGTGCCCGGGCCGCCTTTCGTGCCGGACCGGAGCGCCCGGCACCTGCCGGTTAGAACGTGCCGGTGTTTGACCCGGCAGTGCCGGCGACGGCCACGCCAATGATGAACAACAGCCAGAGCGCCCCGTAGCCCAGCAGGCAGAGGTAGCCCAGCACCAGGCCGGTGATGGACATCCCCTTGCCCGAGGGTTCGCGGCGCAGGGCCAGGTGGCCGGTGATGATGGCGGCGAACTGGGGGAGCAACAGCCAGCCCATGAGTACCGAGGCGATGCCGCAGACCATGCTGGCGATGCTCAGCGTCTTGGGTTCCACCTGCTGGCCGTAGTAGGACGGCTGGCCGAAATACTGAGGCTGGCCATATTGGGCCTGGTTATATGGTCCCTGGCCGTACTGCGGCTGGTTGTACTGCGGCTGGTTGTACTGGGCCTGCCCATGCTGGGACTGGCCGTAGCCGGCTCCCTGCCCGTACTGGGCCGGCGGCTGGTACCCGGGCCACGGCGAGCCGCCGGGCTGGTTTTCGGGACGCTGGTAGTCCGGTCCCTGGGACGGCTGGTTGCTCATGGTTTCTCCCCTGTAAATCTGGCTACAGCCTACTTCAGTGCAGGAGCAGCCGGACGGCCAGGACCACCATCAGGACGCCAATGGCGGCGTCGATCCACCGCCAGGTCCGGGGGCTGGAGAGCACCCGGGCCAGTGCCCTGGCCCCGTAGCCGAGGGCCGTGAACCACAGGACGCTTCCGGCCACGGCGCCGGCGGCAAAGGTCCAGCGCAGCCCGGGGCCCTGCTGGTTGGCGAGGCTGCCCAACAGCACCACGGTGTCCAGATAAACATGTGGGTTGAGGAAGGTCAGGGCGGCCGTGGTGGCGACAACCGAACTCCTGGACCTAGGCGCCTGCTCCGTCAGGGCGGAAGGCCTCGCGGCTGCCAGGAAGGACCGCACCGCGAACCACAGCAAATACGCGGCACCGGCCCAGCGCAGGACTTCAAGGACTCCGGGGAATTGGGTAACCAGCGCTCCGATCCCCGCAGTTCCGCCCACGATCAGCAGGGCATCGCCGGCCATGCAGACAGCCACGACCGCCCCGATATGTTCCCGGCGGATGCCTTGCCGCAGCACGAAAGCGTTCTGGGCGCCGATCGCCACGATCAGAGCCAGCCCGGTCAGCATTCCCGTTATTCCCGCGGTCCACATCCCACGACCATAGGATTGCGCGGCGGCTGTAGACAAATAACGGATTCTTTCCTGTCCTTAGAATGTCTTCATGAACCTTGAGCACCTGAAGGCCCTCGTCGCGGTAGTCGACGAAGGAACGTTTGAGGCCGCGGCAGACCTGCTCCGCGTCACTCCGTCAGCCGTGAGCCAGCGCATCAAGGCGCTGGAAACATCCGTGGGGCAGGTCCTGGTGCGCCGCCGGCTGCCTTGCACCGCCACCGACGCCGGCGCGTTGCTGCTGCGGATGGGCCGCCAGGTGCAGGTCCTGGAGGCCGAGACCGCAGCAGCATTGGGAGCGGGGTCAAGCTCACGGGCCCATCTGCCGGTAGCGGTCAACGCGGATTCCCTGGCCACCTGGTTCCTCCCCGTCCTGCACCGGGCCGCCGCGTGGGAGGACTCCGCCCTCGACCTGCACGTTGAAGACCAGGGCCACAGCAGCCAACTGCTCCGCGACGGCGCGGTGATGGGCGCGGTGACCTCCGACCCCCTGCCGGTGAGCGGGTGCCGCGTGGAACTGCTGGGGTCCATGCGCTACATCCCGGTGGCCACTCCTGGCCTGCGCCGGCGCTTCTCCGGCCCGGACGGCACGGACTGGGCGGCCATGCCGGTCCTGAAATTCAACGCAAAGGACACCCTGCAGCAGCAACTGCTCGCCATGAAGGGCGTGCTGCACGCTCCGCCCACGCATACCGTGCCTTCATCCCAAGGATTCCTCGCAGCCGTCAGGGCCGGCCTGGGCTGGGGAATGATCCCGGAGCTCCAGCTCTCAAACGAACTGGCAGACGGCACCCTGGTCCGGCTGGACGAGCCGGCCCACCAGGACGTTGCCCTCTACTGGCAGGCCTGGTCCCTCGATTCAAACCGGCTCGCGCGGCTCGGCGCGGCGGTCCGCGGGGCAGCCATGGACCAGCTGCGGCCCGGGACCCGGCAGGAGCCTAGCGGGCCAAGTAGGGCAGGAAATAGACGGCAAAAATAACGAAGGCAGCCAGCAGCGCCAGCTTGGCTCCGCTGGTCCCGCCGTGCTGCTGCGCCCTGGTGTTCCGGCCATGGCGCCAATGGCCGCCCGGCGCAGCCGCATGCTGACCGGCCTGGACATCCCGTGGCGGCAGGGCACGGCCGGCGGGGTGCCGGGATACGCTGCGGGCCCTGGCTGCGTCCTTGGCTCCGGCCTTGCCTCCCGGGCTTGCGGCGGGACCGGCCGGGGGCAGGGCTCCCGCCGGGCGCACCACGGTTCCCGGGCGCACGTTGCGCAGGGCGGTGATTCCGGGCTCCTGCTCGTGCGTGAGCTGCCGGCCCAGGTCCTCGTACAGGCCCACCACGGCCTGCTGGTTCAGCACCGCCGGCAGCGACTCGATCGCCGGGACCACCCGCTGCGAACCGGCCACGGCCACGTCCGAGTCGGTGATACCAAAAAGGTCAGGCTGCGCAGCCATGCAGATCAGTGGGCGCACCAGCCTGCGGTGCGGCGGAGCCAGCACCGAGGCGACGGCAGCGCACTGGGCCAAGGCGCCCTCAACGGCCTGGGTACGTGCATAACGGCCCTGCCACAGCACACCGGAAGCCACCTGCACCTCGCCGGTCCAGTTCTTCGAATCCACCACCACCACACCGCCCGGCCCCACCAGGACGTGGTCCAGGGTGGCCTTGGGCCTGCCCGGCCAGTGGACATCGTGGAGCACGTACCAGCCGCGGGGAACCAGCTCGCTGAGCTTGTCGGCAACCGTCCGCTCCCCCACCGCGCCGGTATCCCATGCCCTGGTGGAGTGTTCGGCCTCGTCCAACCGGCGTTTCAGCCGTGCCACGCGCTCGGCAGCAAGCCTGGACTGCTCCGCTGCCCCGTCTCCTGCCCCCATTGGACGTCCCCGTTTCCTTGCCGGAACCGACCAAGGCGGCGGGCCGCCGTCGTCCGTTCCTTCCGCGTGTTTTCGTGGAATTTCCTTGAAATTAGCAGGGCACCGAAGGCCCGGTATATAGGTACTTTTGCGGCCGTGTACTCAGGTTGACTACTTGGTTTGCGTCCGTCACAGCAGGTCACAGCGTCCGGATTCTGGGCGGATCGTTTTGACTCCTGCCAGCTTCTGGCATGCTGGAGCCATGGCTAGCCGCGCGGGTACAGTTGCCCAACCCCAGGACCTTGTTGACATCACTGCGCTCCTTGACGCGTATTACGACATCGCGCCGGACCTCAGTGATCCCGGCCAGCGCGTGGTGTTCGGGACATCCGGGCACCGGGGATCCAGCCTGAAGGCCTCCTTCAACGAGCAGCACATCGTGGCCATCACCCAGGCCATCGTGGAATACCGGGCCGCCCAGGGTGTCACCGGTCCGCTGTTCCTGGCCAAGGACACCCACGCACTGAGCGAGCCGGCACAGAACTCGGCCCTCGAGGTCCTCGCCGCCAACGGCGTCCAGGTACTGGTCGATGCCCGGCACGGCTACACCCCCACCCCGGCCCTGAGCCACGCCATCCTCACGTACAACCGAAAGGCCGCGCCCGGCGCACCGCAGGCTGACGGCATCGTGGTGACGCCCAGCCACAACCCGCCCGCCGACGGCGGCTTCAAGTACAACCCCCCGCACGGCGGCCCGGCCGACTCGGACGCCACAGGCTGGATCGCTAACCGCGCCAATGAGCTGCTGGAAAACGGCCTGCGGGGCGTAAAGCGTATTCCGCTGGCCGACGCGCAAGCCGCGGACACCACCGGCAAGTTCGATTTCCTCTCCAGCTACGTGGACGACCTTCCGTCCGTCCTGAACCTGGACGCCATCCGCGAGGCCGGCGTACGAATCGGTGCCGACCCCATGGGTGGAGCCTCCGTTGACTACTGGGGCGAGATCGCCGAGCGCCACCACCTGGACCTCACCGTGGTGAACCCCACCGTGGACCCGCAGTGGGCGTTCATGACGCTGGACTGGGACGAGAAGATCCGCATGGATTGCTCCTCGCCGTCCGCCATGGCCTCACTGATCCAGCGGATGTCCGCAGGCGGATCCTCCTTCGATATCGCCACGGGCAACGACGCCGATGCAGACCGCCACGGCATCGTCACCCCGGACGGCGGGCTGATGAACCCCAACCACTACCTCGCCGTCGCCATCGATTACCTGTACCGCAACCGCAGCGGCTGGAACCCGGCCTCCGTGGTGGGCAAGACCCTGGTGTCCTCTTCCATCATCGACCGCGTGGCGCAGAGCCTGGGCCGCAAGCTCGTGGAGGTCCCGGTGGGCTTCAAGTGGTTCGTGCCCGGCCTGCTCTCGGGTGAAGGCGCGTTCGGCGGCGAGGAATCCGCCGGCGCCTCCTTCAACAAGCTGGACGGCAGCGTATGGACCACGGACAAGGACGGCATCCTGCTGGCCCTGCTGGCCTCCGAGATCACCGCGGTCACGGGCAAGTCCCCGTCGCAGCTGTACAAGGGCCTGACCGACCAGTTCGGCGCCCCGGTCTACGCCCGGATCGACGCCGCCGCGACGCGTGAGCAGAAGGCCAAGCTAGGCAAGTTGTCCGCCGCTGACGTGACTGCCACGTCGCTGGCGGGCGAGGAAATCACCGCCAAGCTCACCGAGGCCCCCGGTAACGGCGCCGCCATCGGCGGCCTGAAGGTGGTCACCGAGAACGCCTGGTTCGCCGCCCGGCCGTCCGGTACCGAGGACGTGTACAAGATTTACGCCGAGTCCTTCAAGGGCGAGGACCACCTGAAGCAGGTCCAGGCCGAGGCCAAAGCCCTGGTGGACAGCGTCATCGCCTAGCTTTCACCTTCGCGGCTCCACAGCCTGAGGACGCGCCTGATGGCGTGGTCGCCACCGGGAGCCATGTCCACCAGGGCGACGCGGTCAAGCACGACGGCGTCGCCCCGGTGGAGGCGCTTGCCACCGTGGTGTGAGACGTGGGGACGGTACCCGGCGAGGGTGTGGGCGGGCGTGAGTATTCTTCCGTCCATGCTGCCGACGGCGGCAACCAGTTGCGCGTGCAGCCCCTGCAGGTCCTGCTGGGGCTCGATGAGGCTGACCGGCACCGAACCGTTGCGCCCGAACGCGGCGTCCTCCCCCACGGCGAGCGCGGTGCCAAGCGCTGCGGCTGCCGGTGCGTCAGCGAGCCCGGCGATGCGTTCCGCGACGTCCGCGCTTCCTGTCGTGGCGGCGTCGAACCTCACGTCAAACCGCACCAGCGTGATGTGCAGCGGCCAGTCCGTGCGCGGGAAGACCTGGCCTTCGGCCACGGGCTCCACGAAGGCCACAAAGATCAGGTTCCGCACCGCCATGGCCCCAGTCTCCCACCTGGCCCGGTCCAGACGCCCCATCACCTCCCGCCCTTAAAAGCCAAACGCCCCATCAGTAGGTGATAGGGCGTTGGGAAAAAGGGGGCCGGAAGTGATGGCGCGTCGGGAAGTGTTAGACGGTGCGGACGGCGTCGTCGTAGGAGTACTTGGGCTTTGCTTCGCCCCAGGCCTCCTCGCCGGGCTCGCCAATGTTGACCACCAGGAAGCTCTTCTGGTCGCCGGCCGGGAAGAAGGCGGCATCGATAGCGGCGAAGTCGGCGCCGGTCATGGGACCTGCGGCGAAGCCGAGCGAGCGGACGGCCAGTATGAAGTAGCCCGCCTGCAGGTGGGCGTTGTTGTTGCCCGTGGCAGCCGCGAGCGCGGGATCGGCGTCGTACATGGCCTTGGGGGCGTTATAGCCGGGGAGGAAGTTGTCCCACTTGCCGGCCCAGTCGGTGTCGTAGCTGAGGATGGCCACGAGCGGGGCGGAGGCGGTCTTGGCCTGGTTGCCGCGGGACAAAGCGTCCACCAGGGTGGCCCGCGCCTCGGCCGAACGGACGTAAGTGACGCGCAGCGGCTGGGAGTTGAAGGCGGTGGGGCCGAACTTGGTGAGCTCATAGATGGCCTGGGCCTGCTCCTCGGTCACCTCGCCGGTGAAGGAGTTGGCGGTGCGGGCCTGGGCGAAGATGGCGTCCACGGCTGCCGAATCGATAACCGCTTCTTCATGGGCAATGGTCATTGGCGTACCTTTCGCTGCGGGTCATCCGCCTGCCGCGGTGGCCCCTGGTTGCTTTCCATAGTTGCAACTTCAAGTGAACGCTGGCTCTTCCCACATCGGGGGTGACCTTGGCCACAGCGGGTGCGCGCGAAAACTTGGCGGTATTCTGGACCGAGTTGATCTTCGCCCCCTCGCGGCACCCCCTGAAAGGCATTCCTTCCCATGAGCATGCTCGGAATCAAATGGAAGCTGCACGGCACCGGCAAAACCATCAAGCCCGGCCAGGTGGTGGCCCCGGATGAGCGGCTGGCGTGGCCCCTGACCATCGGCGTGGGCATGCAGCACGTGGTGGCCATGTTCGGCGCCACCTTCCTGGTCCCCATCATCACCGGCATGCCGCCCGCCACCACGCTGTTCTTCTCGGGCATCGGCACGCTGCTGTTCCTGGTAATCACCAAGGGGCGGGTACCCAGCTACCTGGGCTCGAGTTTTGCGTTTATCGCCCCCATTACCGCCTCACAGGCCCAGTTCGGGATTCCCGGTGCCCTGGGCGGGGTGGTGCTGGCCGGCGCCACGCTGGCCCTGGTGGGCGCCGTGGTGCAGAAATTCGGCGCTGGCTGGATCAACCGGCTGATGCCTCCCATTGTCACCGGAGCCATCGTGGCGCTGATTGGCCTGAACCTGGCCCCAGCGGCAAAACAGAACTTCGACGCCGCCCCCATCACTGCCCTGGTCACGCTGGTTACCATCATCCTGGTCAGCGTCCTGTTCCGCGGGATCCTGGGCCGGCTCAGCATCCTGGTGGGCGTGGTGGTCGGGTACCTGGTGGCCATGCTCCGCGGCGAAGTGAAGTACGACAAAATGGACGCCGCAGCCTGGGTCGGCCTGCCGCACTTCCAGACTCCCGAGTTCCACATCGGCGTCCTGGGCCTGTTCGTCCCGGTGGTTTTGGTGCTGGTGGCGGAGAACATCGGCCACGTGAAGTCCGTGGCCGCCATGACGGGGCAAAACCTCGACGGCGTCTCCGGACGGGCGCTGATGGCAGACGGTGCCGCCACCGTCCTGGCCGGCTTTGGCGGCGGCTCGGGCACCACCACCTACGCGGAGAACATCGGCGTCATGGCAGCCACCAAGGTGTATTCGACGGCGGCCTACTGGGTGGCGGGGATGTTCGCCATCCTGCTCAGCTTCTCGCCGAAGTTCGGCGAACTGATTGCCACCGTCCCGGCGGGTGTGCTGGGCGGCGCGGCCACCATGCTCTACGGCATGATCGGCATCCTGGGCGTCAAGATCTGGGTGCAGAGCAAGGTGAACTTCTCCAACCCCATCAACCTGACCACCGCCGCCGTCGCCCTGATCATCGGCATCGCTGACTACACCTGGACCATCGGGGACCTGAAGTTCACCGGTATCGCCCTTGGTTCCGCTGCCGCGCTGGTGATCTACCACGGCATGAAAGCCATCGCGAAGGCGCGTGGAACGGTGGCGGAGCCCGAAACGGAACAGGGCATCCTGCCTCCCGCCGTGAAGTCGGCGCTGAACGCAGCCTCCAAGCGGGCACCGAAGAAGCGTTGAGGCTGAATACAGCGGGGCAGCTCTGAGGGCCCGGTGTAGGTTGGAAGGACGTCAAGCACTACGTTCGGGGGATCCATGCTTGAGAGTTTCATGCGGCTGCCGCGGCCAACACCGCCGGCAAACCACCGCCACGTCCAGCAGTCCGACCTTCCGCCGGAGCAGATCCACACCCTGGACCCGGTGCCCAGAGGCCGCCTGGCGGCCTGTGTAACCGCATTCCTTCTGGGCAGCTGGATGCTTGCAGTACCCGTGGCGCTCATTGACCAGCTCAAGGACGCACCCGGGGCCGGGGCGGCCATTGTTTTCGGGATCGTCGTCGCCCTTGGCGTGGCCACAGCCGCCCTCGGGGGCTTCCTGTTCTTCAACGCCAGGGACCGCCGGAGGCCCTGGTCCGTGGCGCTCATCGGCGCCCTGGCCGGATCTTTCATTGCCGCGGTGCTGTCAGTGTTCCAGCCGGGATACGGCCTGCTGTTGGCCGTCCCGGCCATCGTGGCAGGGGTCCCCGCGGTGATCGTGCTCGCCAGGGACGCCCGCAGGTCCTGAAACGGGTTTGCCCGCGGCTAGGCTGCCTGCCCTTCCGGCGCGGTCCCGTCAGGGGCGCCAAGGTTCCCGCCCGCAACCGGGTGGCCCGGCGGGAACGGGCCAGGGAGGCCACGGCCAAACACGGGTCCCGGCTGCGGCCGCTTCGCCGCCAGTCCGTCAGCATGCCGGGGAAGCAACTGCTTCAGTACCCATGGCATGAAGTACTGGCGCGCCCACACCAGGTCCTCGGCCCGGGCCTGCGTCCACCCGTGGGCCGGAAGCGGCCGCGGCTGGAGCGGCTTCAGCGGGTGGGCCACCTTCAGGGCGTTGAGGGTGGCCACGGCCACGGAGTGGTGGCCCAGCGGGGACAGGTGAAGGCGGTCCGGGTCCCACATCACTGCGTGCTGGAGCTCCGGCAGGCACCACAGGTCCACCATGATGGCGTGGTGCCGCGCACCGATCCTGTGCAGGTGCTCGTTGTAGATCGCCACCCGTCCGCGGATCTTGCCAAAGACGGGGGTGTCGCCCCAGTCGGGACCCGCGTACAGGAGGACGGTGGCTCCGGTGGCTGACAGGATGCCGACGGCTTCGTCGATCTTTTCCGCCAGCTTGTCCGGATCCCCATGCCGGAACACAATGTCGTTGCCGCCGCCGGACATGGCGATCAGGTCAGGCTTCAGCGCCAGCGCCGGCTCCAGCTGCACGTCGAGGATCTGCCGCAGGAGCATCCCCCGGATCGCAAGGTTGGCATACGCGAAGTCCGGCTGGCCTTCGGCGAGTTCTTCCGCCACCCGGTCCGCCCATCCCCGGAGGCCGCCCAGGCTGTTCGGTTCGGGGTCGCCGATTCCTTCGGTGTAGGAGTCCCCCAGGGCAACGAACCGGTGCCAGGGGTGCTTCTCCGGTCCGTCCGCGACGGGGCGCAGGTCCTGCTTCTCTATGGTCATGCTGTCCTCCCTTCAGGCCGCGGGCGGGGGTTCCCTCCCCGCCGCAGCATCCTTGCGGGGCGACGTTCCGGTTGGAAAGTCCCGCCCCGCCGACGACGGCCGCGGAAGTTCCGCCACGCCGTCGTACGTTTCCTGCCGCAGCCCCGAAGGCTGCCCGGCCCCGCGGTCCACACCGACGGGGGCCACGACGTTCAGCGCCGCATCCCGCAGGTCCATTTCGTGGTGCAGCGCCTGCGTCTGCAGGAACCGCAGCGCGCCCTCGCGGGTGAGGCCGTATTCGTTCATGAGGCTGCGCACCGCCAGGTCCACCAGGACGAGGGAGCTTTGGACGACGGCGAGACCCGCCGTTGCTTCCGCGCGCTCGGCGGTGCGGACCACCACCCGCAGGGCGCGCGATACCTGGCGGGCATAGCTTTGGCTCAGCACCAGGTCATCGCTGGTGAAGGCGTGCGGGGAGGCTGCGTAAAGGGTGATGGCAGCGCTGGTGGCACCTTCGCTGAGGATGGGGACGGAAAGCAGCGACTGCACGCCATGGACGGCGGCGGCACTGGAGTAGCCGGGCCACCGGCGGTCGCGGCCCAGGTCCGAGAGCAGGACGAACGCCCCGGTACGCAGGGATTCCATGACCGGTCCGTCGGCGAACGAGCACTGTTCCCGGTCAGCCTCGCGCGCCTGCTCGGAACTGGCAGCCAGGGTGCGCGCTTTTCCCAAGCGAAAGAGGGTGGCCGCCCAGCCGATGCTGCGGCGCTCACCTTTGATGCCCGCCATGAAGTCGCGGGTGACTTCCCGGAGGTAGTCTTCGACGTCTTTGCTGTCGAAGACCGGCTCCGGCGTAACTGGAAGCGGTCCCCAGCCAACCTGCCCCGAGGGATCAGCGGCCATGTTCCAGCCCTGCTATCAGCGCTTCGGCCCACTGCAAAACCTTTGCTCTAAGAATACGACCCCTTGGCGCGTTGGTGGGGGAATCCGGCAAAACAATGGGGATTCCCCCATTGGGCAGAGAACCGGCGCGCCGGTGTCCCTCCCGCTGGCTCCGCCGGGCAGTAGCATCGGGAGGGGGAACACCGAATACTCCCTGCTCGCTTGGGTACCTGACCTTGGGCAAGGGGTCTTGGAGCATCCATGCCAGCACGGAAACGAGCAATGGAAAGAGGAGCTTATGCGGGAGCCGGGCACCAGCGAGCGTACTTCGGAAGCGGATGAGGCCGCGCAGGCCAGCGTGGAAGTGGAAGAGGACGCGGCGGAGCCGTCACCGGACCTTGAGGTCACGTTCGACGAGCAGTTCTTCGCGGCCCGCCCCAAGGCACTGCGTCCCATCGCGCGCCGGCGGCAGTTCGTGGGCAGCCGGCCGTCCTTCGAATTCGACGGGCGTAACGCGGCATACGTGGAGTGGCTGCGGAACCAGGCCATGCTCGGGGACGCGAACACGCTGGCACGGCAGCTGTCCGGCCAGGCCAGCATGTGGCAGAACTCGTACGCGCATCCCAACCCGCGGGCCGCCGTCGAACGCGCCTCCGTATGGTTCACCGCCTACCCGCTGTCCTTCATCACCCGGACCGGGCAGTCATTCCTGTCCGCCCTCGGCGACCCCGAAATGTGGAAGGCGTTCCGCGAGATCGGGATCCGCGGAATCCATACCGGACCCGTGAAGCTCGCCGGCGGCATCAGCGGCTGGTCCCACACGCCCAGCGTGGACGGGCACTTCGACCGCATCAGCATGGCGATCGACCCCGTCTTCGGCACCGAAGAAGAGTTCCGCAGCATGTGCGAGGTGGCCGCCGAGCATGACGGCACCGTGATTGACGACATCGTCCCCGGCCACACCGGCAAGGGCGCGGACTTCCGCCTTGCCGAGATGAACTTCCGCGACTACCCGGGGATCTACCACATGGTGGACATTCCGGAAGAGGACTGGAACCTGCTCCCGGACGTCCCGGAAGGCGCAGACTCGGTCAACCTCAGCCCCGACTCGGAGCAGGCGCTGCAAAAGGCCGGCTACATCATCGGCCGGCTGCAGCGGGTCATCTTCTACGAGCCCGGTGTCAAGGAAACCAACTGGAGTGCCACGCGGCCCATCGTGGACACCACCGGCAAGACCCGCCGCTGGGTCTACCTGCACTACTTCAAGGCCGGCCAGCCCTCCATCAACTGGCTTGACCCCACATTCGCGGGCATGCGCCTGGTGGTGGGCGACGCCCTGCACTCGCTGGTGGACCTGGGCACGGGGGCACTCCGCCTCGATGCCAACGGCTTCCTGGGCGTTGAGAAGAGCGCGGAAGAGCAGCCCGGCTGGTCCGAAGGGCACCCGCTGTCCGAAGCCGCCAACCAGCTCATCGGCTCCATGATCCGCAAGGTGGGCGGGTTCTCCTTCCAGGAACTGAACCTGACCATTGACGACATCAAGGCGACCTCGGAGTCCGGCCCCGACCTCTCCTACGACTTCATCACCCGCCCGGCGTACCACTACGCCCTGGTCACCGCCGATACCGAGTTCCTGCGGCTGACCCTCCGGCTATCCATGGAGATCGGGGTGGACCAGGCCTCACTGGTGCACGCTTTGCAGAACCATGACGAACTCACCTACGAGCTGCTGCACTTCGCCGCCGGCCACCGGGACGAGATGTTCGAGCTCAACGGCGAGGAACTCACGGGCGCCCAGCTGGCCGAGAACGTGCAGCAGACCCTGCGGGACCGTCTCACCGGCGAGAATGCGCCCTACAACGCCGTGTTCACCACCAACGGCATTGCCTGCACCACGGTCAGCTTCATCATGGCCGCCCTGGGGATCAAGGACCCGGCCGCCGTCACCCCGGAGCAGGAGGCGCAGATCCGGGACGTGCACCTGCTCCTGGCCATGTACAACGCGCTGCAGCCCGGAGTCTTTGCCCTGTCCGGCTGGGACCTCACCGGTATCCTGGCACTGGACCGCAGCAGCGTCGGCGAGCTCACGTCACAGGGTGATACGCGGTGGATCAACCGCGGTGCCCACGACCTCATGGGGACCAGCCCGGACGCCACCAACTCATCGGCAGGAATGCCGAGGGCCCGCAGCCTGTACGGTTCCCTGCCGGACCAGCTGCAGGACCAGGACTCCTTCGCGCGGCGGCTGCAGCGGATCCTCGCCGTGCGCGAGGAAAACGGGATCGCCACCGGTACCCTCCTGGACGTGCCCGAGGTCTCCAACCGCGCAGCGCTGGTGCTGGTCAACCGGCTGAAGGACGGGGCCCTGCAGGTCACTGCCCTGAACTTCTCCGGCCAGGACATTACCGGCAGCATCCAGTCCAACGAACTGCCGTCCGGCGCCAACGTCCAGGACCTGTTCAGCGGGGAGACCGTGGCGCAGGTGGACGACCTGCACAGCTTCTTCCTGGAGCTGCCCGCCTACGGCGGAACGGCCCTGCTGTTGACCGAGGCGCCGGAACCCGAGGCGGAGGCGTAAGAAGCCGCCGGGTAGCGCCGGAGCACTGCCCGGCGCTACCCGGCGATGGCGCTGGCCAGGGTGGCTTCAATGATGGCCGGCGACAGAATGTACTGGGTGACCAGCTGGCTTGCCCCCAGCACGGCAGCCTGGCTTCCGGCGCGGGAGACGCTGATGCGCAGGTGCGAGGTGGCGAGCGGGGGCGAGCGCCGGTACACCACTTCGCGGATGCCGGCCACCACGTGCTCCCCCGTCTCACCAAAGCTGCCGCCCACCACAATCACGGACGGATTGAGCAGGTTGACCACGGTGGCCAGCACCTCACCGATGTCCCGGCCTGCCTGGCGCAGCGCCTGGATGGCCTGCAGGTTGCCGTCTGCGGCGAGCCGGATCACGTCGGCGCCCCTCCCGACGTCCAGTCCGTGCTCCCGCAGCGAACGGGCGACGGCGGGACCTGACGCGAGTGCCTCCAGGCACCCGAAGTTTCCACAGGCGCAGAGGACATCCGCGCCTCGGGCCACCTGCACGTGCCCCAGGTCGCCCGCCGTGCCGTTGGCGCCACGCTGCAGTTCGCCGTTGCTGATGATGCCGGAGCCGATGCCGGTGGCCACCTTGACGAAGAAAAAGTTGTTGTGCTCCGGCCAGTGGGCGGACTGCTCCCCCAGAGCCATGATGTTCACGTCGTTGTCCACCAGCACGTGGACGGGCAGGGACCGCTGGACGTAGCTGACCACGTCGAACCCGTCCCAGCCCGGCATGATGGGCGGCTTCACCGGCTTGCCGGTGTCATGTTCCACGGGTCCGGGCAATCCAATGCCGATCCCGGCAAGTTCTGCGACGCTGCGTCCCGCCGAGGCCAGCAGCTCCCTGCCCTGGGCCACCACCTGGTCCAGCACGGCCTCCGGACCGTCGGCCACCTGCTGCTCGAGCCGGTGTTCGGCGAGGATTTTGCCCCCGAGGTCGGTAACCGCCACCACCAGGTGCGTGGCACCAACATCCACGGCCAGGACCAGGCGGGCTGCGGGGTTGAAAGCAAAGCGCGACGGCGGCCTGCCGCCGCTGGAGAGGGCTTCCCCTGCCGGGCCCACCAGTCCGGACAGCATGAGCGCATCGATCCGGGAGGCCACCGTGGAGCGGGCCAGCCCGGTGCTCAGGGCAAGTTCGGCGCGGGTGCGGGCCCTACCGTCGCGGAGCAGCTGGAACAGGTCCCCAGCACGCGACAGGCTGCCGACGTCGGAGTCTTTTCCGGCCTGCCTGCCCGTCGTTGAAGTCATGTCTAAGTCATAACACTGTTACTTACTGCTGTCACCACGTCAGAAGAATGACGCGAAACAAACAACTTTTGCTTGACGCGCATCAAAAGTAGTTCTACGTTGTGATTCAGGGCACATTCGCGGTTCCGATGGCAACCATCCGCCGCACTGATCCCTCCGGCACTCCAGAGTCCGCCTTACAAAGAGGTAATAGAACTTGTCCCATATCGAAGCGCCAGCAGAACGGCCCCTGGGCGTCGGCATCCTCGGCGCCGGGCCCGTCACCCAGGCCATCCACCTTCCGGCACTGGCCCGGCTCCAGGACATCCTGGAAGTACGGCACATCATGGACGTGGACCCTGCTGTTGCCTCGTCGGTGGCAGCGCGCGTCGGCGCCACCTCCAGCACCGGCATGGATGCCCTGCTGGGAGACCCTGACGTGGACATCGTGGCCATTTGCAGCCCCCACCAGTTCCATGCGGACCAGGTCATCGCCGCCTGCCGGGCAGGAAAGAAAGCGGTCCTCTGCGAGAAGCCCTTCGCCATGAACGGTGGGGAGGCAGCCAGGATCGCGGACGTCAGCGCCGAAACGGGCGTGCCGATCGTGGTGGGAGCCATGCACACCTTCGATCCCGGCTGGCTGGCGGCGGAACAGAACTGGGGTGACCTTCCGGAGCGCGTGCACACCATTCGTTCCTCCATCGTCCTGCCGCCGAATGCCCGCTTCGAAGACTTCGCCACCGAAATCATCACCCGCCCCGCCGCAGGCAACCCCGATTACTCGGACGTCGAGGTCATCAAGGCGATGATGCAGGGCGGGATCATGGGCCTGGCTATCCACGACCTCCCCCTGGTGCGCCGCTTCACGCCGGACTTCGGCGACATCGAGGTGCTCCAGGCCCGGCACGTGCGGCCCTTCGGCTACGCCGTTTCGCTCCGGACCCCCACCCGCGTGATCGAACTGCGCGCAGTTATGAACAGCACCTGGAAGCCGGAATGGACCTTCGAGGCCATCAGCGACGACTCTGCGCTCCACATCGACTTCACGCCGTCCTACGTCCAGGCCGGATCCGCCGTGGCCACCTTCTCCCGCGGCAGCCAGGTCACCAGTTACGGCCCCTACGGCCACAACGGCTACGAAGGCGAGTGGCGGCACCTGGCCGAACTGGCCCGCGGAACCCGACAGGCACCCTCCGCCCAGGATTTGATCGATGACCTGACGTTTGCCCTGGCCATCTCGGAGGCCACCGTGCAGAACGTTGCCGCCGCCGAAAAGGCAGGAGTGAACGCATGAGCGCCTACACAGTGGCAGCAACGCCCCGGGCCGAGGAAGCAGGGGCCGTAGCTTCGGCGGTTGCGTCCCTGCCGGCAACCTTCGGCCCCGCCGCACAGGACCGGATCGCCGACGTTGCGGTAATCGCCGGCGAAGCAGGCTGGACCACGGAGGCCGCCCGGGCCATCGAATCCGGGTCGCGCGGCATCCTGGTGGTGGATCCCGTCCCGGAGGAGACCACGCAGCTGGCGGACGCTGCCCGGGCCACCGGTGCCGCCGTCGTCCTCGATCTCCACTGGGCCTCCAACCCCGCGCTGATCAACGAAAGCGGCAATCCCGACGGCCGTGACGCCGTACGGGGCGGCCTGGGCACGGCGTCCCTGATGGACAGCGTGGCGACGGCGGCCCCGGGCACTGACGTCCGGCGCCTCCTGGCGCGGCACTTTGCCGCCGTGCTGGCCGTCAGCGGACCGCTGTACAGCGCCGAAGTCCTCCGCAGCGATGCCGGCGGATACACGGTCAGCGCACGCCTGGCCAACGGCGCGCCGTTCACCGCCCAGGGCGTACTCACCGCCGCCCGCCCGGCCGGCGTCGACATCCACCTCTACACGGCCGACGGCGGGGTGGCCGTCCGGGTGCCGGAACCGGACGCCGCGTGGCCCGCCGAAGTCAGGGCCACCGGGGCCCACGGCGAACTTTTGCTTCCAACCCTGTACGAATCCGCCCACCGTGCGGCGTGGCGGCGGCTGAAGAACCATCTCAGCGCCGGCACCCTCCCGGCCGACCTGGCCGGGTTCGCCCGGCTGACCGACCTCTACGCAACCCTCGCTGCAACGTAACCAGCCCACCGATACGCAACCGAACAGCAGTCCAGTCCCACCTCCACTCTCAACGATGAGCAGGACCGCACCAACGGCGCACAGCGCAAGACGGTCCCGAAAGGACACACATCATGAACGCAACTCCCGAACAGCGCCGCTCCTTCTCACGGCGCGGTTTCCTGGGCCTGACGGCTGCTGCAGCCTCCGTACCACTGCTCGCTGCCTGCGGCGGCGGCTCAGCGTCACAGGGCGGCGGAGGCGGTGCGGGCGGGACCGTCAAGTTCTGGGACATGCCGTGGGCCACGCCCGCCTACAACGACGCTGCCAAGGGCATCGCCGAGGGCTTCAGCGGAGCGAACGGCAGCAAGGCGTCCTACCAGATCATCCAGTGGGCCAACTTCTACCAGACCTTCTCCTCCGCCATTGCCTCCAAGACAGGCCCGGCGGTTTCCACGGGCGGCGGCTTCCAGGCCTTCCAGTTCGAGCAGCAGGGCCAGATCGCCTACGCGGACAAGGTGATCGACAAGCTGAAGGCCAATGGCCAGTTCGACGACTTCCTGCCCGGCGTCCTGGACCCGTTCAAGTCCAGCAAGGGCTACGTGGCGGTCCCGTGGCAGCTGGACATGCGCGTCTTCTGGTACCGCAAGTCGCTGTTCGAGAAGGCGAACGTTGCCCTGCCCACCGACTGGCCTTCCCTGCTGGAGGCCGGCAAGGCGCTGAAGAAGATCGGCGCCTTCGGCTTCACCACCGGCGCCGGCACGGGCAACAACTACGCCAACCACTCCATGATCATGATGATGGTCAACAACGGCGGCGGTGTCTGGAACAAGAACGGCGAGCTGGACCTGCTGAACGACCGCAACGTAGAAGCCATGGAGTTCGTCCTCGAACTCGTCTCCAACGGCATCGTCGATCCCGCCGCCGTCAGCTACACCACGGACAACATGTCGGCCCAGTGGAAGGACGGCAAGGCAGGATACGGCCTGTTCCAGGTGAACGTCCCGCAGCGTGTCGGCGACACTTCAGGCGACCTGCTGGTGGCTGACCCCATCAAGGGCCCGCACGGCGACAAGGCCACCATCGTGTTCCCCAACAACATCATGATGTACACCAACACACCGTCGCAGGACGCCTCGGAAGAGTTCCTGGTGTACTACCTGGGCCAGCTCAAGCAGCTGTGGCAGAAGAAGCTCATGTCCGCCCTCCCGGTCTTCAAGTCGATCACCGAAATTCCGGAATTCGCCGACGACCCCAACAACGTCAAGATCGTCAAGGACTGGCAGCCCATCGCCAAGACCTTCGCCGCCCAGGGCAGCACCCTGAATGCCAACCTGGCCGCCCTCGACGGCGGACAGGCGCTGAACCAGTTCAGCCAGACCATCATCACCGGGAAGTCGGACGCCAAAACTGCCCTGCAGGCCTTCCAGTCCGGCCTCGAATCCGTCCTGAAGAAGTAGAACGGCACCGGCCATGTCCAGTACCACCGCACAGTCCGGCCTGTCACGGGCCCGCCGGGGACTCGCCCCCGGCGGGCCCGGGTCCGCCCCCGGCAAACGCAGGAGCAAGCTCTCCGCGCAGGCCACCAAAACGTTCTTCTGGCTCCTGCTTCCCTCCGTGGTCCTGCTTGTCCTGATCCACGGCTACCCGCTGATCTACGCGGCCGTCCAGGCCACGCATGACGGAAACCTGCTCCAGACCGGCAACTTCGTGGGCGTTGAGAACTTCGCCACCGTCCTCAGCTCGCCCGCGTTCTGGAAGGCCGCCCAGTTCACGCTCTGGTTCACCATCGTAGGCGTCTTCGGATCCTGGCTTGTAGGACTGGGCCTCGCCCTGCTCCTGCGGACCAAGATTCCGGGCGGCAACACCTTCAAGGTCCTGCTCCTGCTGCCCTGGGTGGTGCCCATCGTGGTGTCCTCCACTGCCTGGAACTGGCTGGTGGCCACCCCGGACAGCCTGATCCCGTCCCTGTTCCGCAACCTGGGCATGGGCACACCGCTCTTCCTGGCGGATCCCACCCTGGCCTCGGTCACGGTGATGGTGTTCAAGGTCTGGGTCAGCTTCCCCTTCATGATGATGATGATCTCCGCAGCCCTGGCCTCCGTGGACAGCACCGTCTACGAAGCGGCCAGCATGGACGGGGCCAGCCGCTGGCAGCAGTTCAGCCAGATCACCCTGCCGCTGATTGCCCGCTCCACTTACATCAGCTGGATCCTGATGACCATTTTCTGCGTCAACGACTTCCCCACCATCTACCTGCTCACCGGCGGCGGCCCCGTCAGCGCCACCACCTCCCTGGTGGTCCTGGCCTACCGGACCGTGTTCCAGGACTTCGCCACCGGCCCCGGCGTGGCCATCGCCTTCCTCATGACCATGACCCTGGTGGTCATCTCGGTCATCCTGTACCGCCAGATCCGAAAGTCGAGCGTCGAATAATGAGCGCAGTCCTTCACGCCCACGCAGATTCCGGCCCCACGCTTGGCGTCGACACCGGCAAGCGCCGCAGGGTCCTCTCCGAAGCGGGCCAGCGAGGCCGCTGGTGGCGCTTCACCGCGATCCTCATCATCACGGCAGTTGTCCTGGTACCCATCATGGTCACCGTGGTGCTCGCCTTCACCCCCGGGCCCAACAGCAACGCCACCGGACTGACGTTCGAGAACCTCAGCGGCGTCTTCTCCAAGACCCTGGCCGCCACCTGGCTGAAGAACAGCCTGGTCACCACCCTCTCCACCGTGGTGGTCTCCGTGGCCGTGGCCGCCCCGGCCGGCTACGTCCTCTCCCGCGGCCGCAGCAAGGCAGTCTCCGGTTACTCCCTGCTGCTGTTCGTCATGCAGTCCCTGCCCATCATCACCTCCGTGGTGCCGCTGTTCATCCTGTTCGCCGGCATGGGCCTGGTGGACAACCTCCTGGGCCTGACCATCATCTACGTGGGCTCCACGATGACTGTGGCCACCTGGATGATGGCCGCGTACTTCGACTCCATCCCCATCAGCCTCGAGGAGGCGTCCTGGATCGACGGGTGCTCGGTCTTCGGATCCTTCACCAAGGTGGTCCTCCGGAATTCCCTGCCCGGCGTGCTCTCCACCGCCATCTTCGCCTTCCTCCTGGCCTGGAACGACTACCTCGTAGCCATCGTGTTCCTGCGCTCGAACGAAATCTTCACGCTTCCCATGGGCGTGCAGTCCTTCTTCCAGCAGAATGCCACGGACTGGACCTCCGTCATGGCCCTGGCCGTGATCATGATGCTCCCGCCCGTCATCGTCTTCGCCACGCTGAACAAATACTTCAGCGTCGGCGGCATCGGCGGCTCGCTCGCCGGCCGCTGACCCGTCAACTTCGATCCACTACAGAACGCTAAGGAAACCCATGTCCTACTCACTTCAGCTGTACACCCTGCGCAACGCGATCGCGGAGGACCTTCCGGGCACCATCAGGAAGGTTGCCGGGATCGGCTACACCCAGGTTGAGCCCTACAACTTCGTGGCCACCGCAAAGGAGCTCGGCGCCGCACTGAAGGAAAACGGCCTTACCGCGCCGTCCGGCCACGCGCCCCTGCTGAGCCAGGACCAGGACGAAATCTTCGCCGCCGCCAAGGAACTGGGAATCAGCACGGTGATTGATCCGTTCCTGCCCGCCGAGCACTGGCAGAAAGCCGAGGACATCCAGGCCACCGCAGCGAAGCTCAACTCCGCCGCGAAGAAGGGCGCCGAGTACGGGATCCGGGCTGGCTACCACAACCACGCCTGGGAACTGGAGTCCACCATCGAGGGCCGCACCGCCCTGGAGTACTTCGAGTCCCTGCTGGACCCGGCACTGGTCCTTGAAGTGGACACCTACTGGGTGGCCGTTGGCGGCCAGGACCCCATCGATATCCTCACCAAGCTTGGTGACCGCGTGAAGTTCATCCACATCAAGGACGGCCCCCTTAACCGGGACAACAAGGCACAGCAGCCGGCCGGCCAGGGCAAGGTCCCCGTGATGGACGTCATCGCCGCTGCGAAGTCCCTTGAGGTAGGCGTGGTGGAGTTTGACGACTACGACGGCGACATCTTCGAGGGCATCGCCCAGAGCCTGGCCTTCCTGGACAGCAACACCGCAGCCGAAGGAGCCAACGCGTGAGCACCCCGGCAGGCACCCCGGCCCGCAGCGGCCCGGTGGGAGTCGGCGTCATTGGCGCCGGCGTCATCAGCAAGCAGTACCTGGATAACCTCACGGCGTTCCCGGACCTGAAGGTCTATGTCATCGCCGACCTCTTCGAGGACGCCGCCGAGGCCCGCGCCAAGGAGTACGGCATCCCTGAGTGGGGAGGCGTGGACAAGGCCCTGAACCACCCCGACGTCGAGATCATCGTCAACCTCACCATCCCCGCCGCGCACGTGGAAGTGGCCACCGCGGCAGTCAATGCAGGCAAGCACGTCTGGACCGAAAAGCCGTTCTCCCTGGATCGCGAATCCGGGCTGGGGCTGCTCAAGACCGCCGACGCCGCAGGCATCCGCCTGGGCTGCGCGCCGGACACCTTCCTCGGCGCCGGCATCCAGACCGCCCTGCGCCTGATCCAGCGCGGCGACATCGGCACCCCGCTGACCGCCATGACCACGTTCCAGACCCCCGGCCCGGAATCCTGGCACCCCAACCCTGCCTTCCTCTTCCAGCACGGTGCCGGCCCGCTGTTCGACATGGGACCGTACTACCTCACCGCCCTGGTGCAGGCCTTCGGCTCCATCCGCAAGGTGGCCGCCGTCGGCTCCAAAGCCAAGGACGTGCGCGTGATCGGTTCCGGACCCAAGGCCGGCGAGGAGTTCACCGTCGAGGTGCCCACCCACGTCTCCGCCATGGCACAGTTCGAATCCGGCGCCTCCTCGCACAGCGTCTTCTCCTTCGAATCCCCCCGGACCCGGATGGGGTTCGTGGAGATCACCGGAACCGAAGCCACCCTCTCGCTGCCGGACCCCAACTACTTCACCGGCGACATCAAGCTTTGGCGCGCCGGTGATGAGGACTGGACCACCGTTCCCGCTACCGGGCCGGCCAACGGCCGCGGCATGGGCGTCCTGGACATGGCCCGCTCCCTCCGCGCCGGTGTGAGGCATCGGGCCACGGGTGAGCTGGCGTACCACGTCCTGGACACGATGGTCTCCATCAGCGAGTCCGTGGATTCCGGCACGTTCGTCGACGTCGAAAGTTCAGCCCCGGCATCCGCCGCCCTCCCCGAGGACTGGGCACCGGAAACCGCAACCCTCTAATCCGGCAAAACCAGTCCAGCCAGCAGGAAGCACGCAGGAACGCATCATGACCGAACCCGAACACCCGTCCACTCCCCCGGCCTCCCGTCCGGGTTCCCGCCCGTTGGGTGTGGCAGCCATCGGTTACGCCTTCATGGGCAAGGCCCATTCCAACGCGTGGCGGAACGTGGCCAGCTTCTTCGACGTCCCGGCCTTCGAGCAGAAGGTCCTCGTGGGCCGGGACGCCGGCGCCGTGGCGCAGGCCGCTGCCAGGTACGGGTGGGCCGAATCGGCAACGGACTGGCGCACCGTGATCGAACGGGACGACATCGACATCGTGGACATCTGCGCCCCCGGCTGGATGCACGCAGAAATCGCGGTCGCTGCCCTGGCAGCGGGCAAGCACGTCCTGGTGGAAAAGCCCCTGGCCAATACCCTGGCCGAGGCCGAACTCATGACCGCCGCAGCGGCCAAGGCCAGGGCCCGGGGTGTGCAGTCGATGATCGGCTTCAACTACCGCCGGGTCCCTGCCCTGGCCCTGGCAAGGGAGCTCATCGCAGAAGGCCGGCTGGGCACGGTCCGGCATGTCCGCGCGGCGTACCTGCAGGACTGGCTGGCCGATGCCGAGGCACCCATGACGTGGCGGCTGCGGAAGGAAACCGCCGGGTCAGGCGCACTCGGGGACATCGCCTCCCACGCCATCGACCAGGTCCTCTTCCTCCTGGGCGGCGAGGTCAACGAGGTCACCGGCCGGCTCAACACCTTCGTGGACCGCCGCCCAGGCGAGAACGGCTTAGAGGACGTCACGGTCGACGACGCCGCCTGGGCCACGCTGTCCCTGGCCTCGGGCGCCATCGCCTCAGTGGAGGTTTCCCGGGTGGCCACGGGCAGGAAGAACAGCCTCCAGATCGAGGTCTACGGGGACAAGGGCAGCCTGCTCTTCGACCTCGAAAACCTCAACGAGCTGGGCTTCCTGGACGCCACCCTCCCCGTCCGGGAGCAGGGCTTCCGCCGGATCCTGGTCAACGAACCCGAACACCCCTACCTCGAAGCCTGGTGGCCCCAAGGCCACATCATCGGCTGGGAACATACCTTCACCCACCAGGTCCGTGACTTCCTGTTGGCCATCAAGGACGGAACCCAGCCCTCGCCGTCGTTCGAGGAAGGACTGAATGTCCAGCACATCCTCAACGCCGTTGAGGAATCCGCAGCCAACAAGAGCACCCTCACCGTCGTCCGCCGATAAGGCCCCACCAGGCGCCAGCACGCCACCAGCCAAGGAGATCCATGTCCCGCCCGTTCACCCTGTTCACCGGCCAGTGGGCCGATTTGCCCTTCGAGGAAGTCGCGAAACTGGCCTCCGGCTGGGGCTACGACGGCCTCGAAATCGCCGTCTCCGGCGACCACCTGGACGCCTGGCGCTGGGACGAACCCGGCTACGTCGACTCCAAGCTGGAAATCCTGGACAAATACGACCTCAAGGTCTGGGCCATCTCCAACCACCTCAAAGGCCAGGCCGTCTGTGATGACCCCATCGACTTCCGGCACCAGGCCATCGTCGGGTCCAAGGTCTGGGGCGATGGCGACCCCGAAGGCGTCCGCCAGCGCGCCGCCGAGGAAATGAAGCACACCGCCCGGCTCGCCAAAGCCCTCGGCGTGGACACGGTCGTCGGGTTCACCGGCTCCTCCATCTGGCAATACGTCGCCATGTTCCCGCCCGTCCCGGAAAAGGTCATCGACGCCGGCTACCAGGACTTCGCCGACCGCTGGAACCCCATCCTGGACGTCTTCGACGAAAACGGCGTCCGCTTCGCCCACGAGGTCCACCCCTCCGAAATCGCCTACGACTACTGGACCACCGTCCGCACCCTCGAAGCCATCGGCCACCGCGAAGCGTTCGGCCTGAACTGGGACCCCTCCCACATGATGTGGCAGGGCATCGACCCCGTCTCCTTCATCTGGGACTTCAAGGACCGGATCTACCACGTGGACTGCAAGGACACCAAGATCCGCCAAACCGGACGCAACACCGTCCTGGGCTCCCACCTGCCCTGGGGCGACCCTCGGCGGGGCTGGGACTTCGTCTCCGCCGGCCGCGGCGACGTCCCCTGGGAAGCCTCCTTCCGGGCGCTGGCCGCCATCGGCTACAACGGCCCCATCAGCATCGAATGGGAAGACGCCGGGATGGACCGGCTCCACGGCGCCCCCGAAGCCCTAGCCGCGCTCAAGAAATACGACTTCCCCGCGTCCCAAACCAGCTTCGACGCCGCCTTCAGCAGCAAGGACTGAACCGGTGCGCAGGCTGTCGCCGGGCCAGCGCTGCGAGGTGTGGACCGCCGCGGCCACGGGATCCCTGGAACTTGCATACTCCACGGGGAATATGCTCCTGGAGGCACCCAATTGGACGCCTGACGGCCAGGCACTCATCCTCAACGGGGACGGCAAATTATGGCGCCTGGGCCTGGCAGATGGATGCCTCGCCGAGGTCCCCCTGACCGGCGTTCCCGCCTTGAACAACGACCATGTCCTGGCCCCCGACGGGGAAACAATCTACCTATCCGCGAATGACGGGCACATCTACCGTGCACCCCTTGCGGGCGGGCCGGGCACAAGGGTGACGGGCGACGACGGGTCCTTCCATTTCCTGCACGGCGTCAGCCCGGACGGCAGTGAGCTCGCTTATGTCGGGATCGAGGACGGGGACTTCTCGCGCCCGGGGCGCCTCATGACCATGCCGTCCCACGGGGGCGCCGGCGCGGCCGTCGATGTCGGGCCGGGCCACTGCGACGGGCCGGAATACTCGCCCGACGGGAAATGGCTGTACCTGAACACCGAATCCTTCAGCACGGCTCCCGGACACGCCCAGCTGGCCCGCGTCCGGCCGGACGGCAGCCAGTTCGAGCAGCTCCTGGCGAGCGGCACCGTGGACTGGTTCCCGCACCTCTCCCCGGACGGCAGCCTGGCCAGCTACGTCCGCTTTCCTGCCGGAACGGAAGGACACCCAGCGGACCTGGGGGTCGACGTCGTCCTTGTGTCCACGAGTGACTGGGCCACGGCGCTGCAGACCTGGCCGGTGTTCGGCGGCCAGGGCACCCTCAACGTCAACAGCTGGTCGCCGGCCTCCGACCGCTTCGCCTACGTGGCGTACCCGCTGCAGGCGCCGCCAGTACCCGCCACGGGCTGAAGCTCGCCGCCACCCCGGGCCACCAAGGCGCCTGGGCGGCTTCCCGGTCCAGGACAACGTCGTACGCCTCCACCTGCCGGTCCGCAACCGTCGTGGGCGATTCAAGGTGCACTGCCCCGGAGGGCAGGATGCCCGCGCCGCCATAGCGCTCCATCACCTGCCATTGCGCCACCACGTCCTCGCCGGCGTGCCCGGCGGGAAGGCTGCTCCAAAAGCGGAACCCACCGGAGTCAACCAGCAACTGCCTGCGGTACAGGACGCAGCCGCCCAGCCACGCCACGTGGTACGGCACCCACTCGCCCGGCTCCAGGGACAGGTCGGCGCTGAGGTGGCTCAGGTTCGCGGCGCTATGCAGCGGCCATCGGTCGAATCCCGGGCCATCCGGGCGGATCCGCTCGGGAGTCACCGGCCCGTCCCACGCCTCGAAAGGTGCCGTCTCGTCGGGCCTGCGGTCAGCCAAGAAGGACAGCCCCTGCGGTGCCATGCCCACGAAACCGCATCCAAGCTCATTCAGGGCGCGGCTCAGCAGGTCCAGTGCGCCCGGTTCCAGCCAGATGTCATCGTCCAGGAAGAGGCACTGGCCGGCGGTGGAACGGTCCAGGAGGAACTGCCGGTGTTCGGCGAGCCCCCGGCGCGGCAGGTGGCGCAGCAGGGTGACGGGCCGGCCTTGCGCTTCGAGGACCCGCACCATCGCGGCGGCCGCCGGATGTTGCCACGCGGGCTCGCCCGCTGACTGGTCGCTCACCACGACGGCGAACGCGGGGTCCTGCTGGCCGGCAAGTCCGGCGAGGGTCACGGCGAGCTCGGCCGGCCGGTTGCAGGTGGGCACCAGGACATCCACTGCCGCCTCACCCTGCCGGTCCGCGGGCTGCGCCCACTGCCCTGAAGACCTCCTGCCCACGGTCCACCCTCCTGGCGTCGATATCGGTTCCGGCGTCCAGCACGGGCGTCCCCGCTCCCTGCCGGCGTGGTTTCCCGTGTTCCGTACCCAGCCGAACCCGATGTATGCGGTCACGGAAAAGCCCCGGTCCCGCTGCCGGCAGGGCAGCAGGAACCGGGGCCTGCGGGGAAAGCTGGCTTATCCGGCGTCGAAGCTTTCGTCGTCGTCATTGGGCGATTCCTCCTGCGGAAGGTCGTTTCCGCTGCCGTCCGGGATGCCTGTGGCTTCCTGGCCGGGCTCCGAGGAGTTCGGCGCCGACCCCTGGGAATCGTCATTGGACTCATCAATCTCCGCGGCACTGGACGGGAGGTCCATGTCGTGCGGAACCGGGTCCTGGCCCGTCCCGGACTGCGGCTCGTTGGTGTCCGCGCCCGCCGACGAAGCGCCGCCGGACTGCTGGGCGCCGCTGCCGGACTGCTGGCCGCCCTGCGTGCCCGCCGCTTCCTGCTCGGCGGTGGGGGTGCCGTAGCCGCCCGGGGCCGACTCGGGTTCGTCCTGCTGGTTTTCCTGCGTCATGCTTCCTCCTGTTGTGCGTTGCCGATGGTGCACGGGTGATAATCAGCAAACTTATCAAATGTGGGGGCAGGCGCAACGGGCAGCCTCCTTTCTGGGTACGGGAGGAGTAGAAAGAAGACGTAAACCCCCGCCGGAGAGGAAGGAGCGCCGATGTCCGATGTTGAGGACTACACCGGCCGCACGGGCCGGAACGAGACCCGTGAGGAGCAGCTGGACCGCAACTGGGCCGAGCTCCTCCAGGAGCTGCGCGTACTCCAGACCGGCGTGCAGATCCTTGCCGGCTTCCTGCTGACACTGCCGTTCCAGCAGCGGTTCGAAAAGCTGGACGACTGGGAGGTTGGCCTCTACCTCGCCAATGTGGTGATTGCCGCCCTGACCACTGCCTTCATCCTCCTCCCGGTCAGCGTGCACCGGCGGCTCTTCCGGAAGCGGCTCAAGGAAACGCTGGTTTCCAGTGCCGACACCATCACCAAGATCGCCCTGGGCGGCATCGCCCTGCTGAGCGCCGGGACCGCCGCCCTGGTCTTCGATGTCGCGGCAGGAAGGTCTGCCGGCGTCACGGCCGGTGGCGCACTGCTGGGCGTCATGGTGGTGATGCTGGTGTTCGTTCCCCTCCGCCTGAACAAGCGCGCCACCGGGAGGATCCTTCCGCCGGCAGAAAGCAAGGAGTTATGAATGCGCAAGTGGGCTAAAGAGCATGGGCTGCTGGTGGCCAACCTTGGCCTGTTCCTCGTGTTTTTCGTGGGAATGGTCCTGTCCGGCGCAGCGTCCTACAGCGAAGACCAGCAGGCCCACGGCGAACCCGCCGTGTCCGTGCTCCAGTTCCTGGGCACGGGCGCGTTCGTTGAGGCCACCTTCGAGAACTGGGAATCGGAGTTCCTGCAGATGGCCATGTACGTGGTCCTCACGGTGTTCCTGTTCCAGAAGGGCTCATCCGAGTCCAAGCCAATGGGCAGGAGGGCACCCCAGGACCAAGACCCGCGGGATGCGCAGATCAGCAGTGCCACGCCGTGGCCCATCCGGCGCGGCGGGCTAGTGCTCAAATTGTATGAGCACTCTTTGTCGATCCTGTTTTTCGTCCTGTTCCTGGCCTCATTCCTCCTGCACGCCGCCGGCGGCGTGGACGAGTACAACCAGGATCAGCAAAGCCACGGGCAGCCCGACGTCACCTTCCTGCAGTACCTGGGAACCAGCCGCTTCTGGTTCGAATCCTTCCAGAACTGGCAAAGCGAGTTCCTGGCCGTCGGGGTCCTGGTGGGCGCATCGGTGTACCTCCGGGAAAAGGGGTCCCCGGAATCAAAACCGGTTGCCGAACCGAATTATGAAACCGGCGCCTGAGGCTCCACTGCACGCCCGCCGGTCAGGCGCCCTCAAGTACCTGGCTTGTTGCCCAGGCCAGGTACTTGCCGGCGTTTGCCACGGCGTCCTCGGGGCTGGACGCCACGTCCAGCAGCTGCGCCGCGGCGACCACACCGTGCCCGGCCAGGTCCTCGATCGTCACCAGGATCCGCCCGGCCACCACAATGACAGGGATGCCACGCTCCCGTGCCGCGTCCGCGAGCGCGATCGGCGCCTTGCCGGTCAGCGACTGGGAGTCCATGGACCCCTCGCCGGTAATCACCAGGTCCGCCTGGTCCAGCTGGCCGGCCAGGCCGGTCAGCCCGGCCACCAGAGCAAAACCGCCTTCCAGCGAGGCATCGGTGAAGGCAAGGAACGACGCCGGGAAGCCGCCGGCGGCGCCCGCGCCGGGGACGTTCACGTCCCGGCCCGTTGCTTCCCGCAGCACTGACGCCCAGTTGCGCAGCCCGGCGTCGAGCATTTCCACCGCGTCCTGGTCCGCACCCTTTTGCGGGGCGAAGACATGGGCAGCGCCGGATGGCCCGTACAGCGGGTTGCGGACATCGACGGCGATGCGGAACGTGGTGGCGGCCAGGCGCGGGTCCAGTCCCGCCGTGTCCAGCGTTGCAACGTCGCCGAGCGAGCCGCCACCCAGGGGCACCACATTTCCGGCCGCATCCAGGGGTTTCAGGCCCAGGGCGCGGAGGGCGCCGCTGCCGCCGTCCGTCATGGCGGATCCGCCCAGGCCCAGGACGATCTCGGTGGCACCGGCATCGAGGGCCGCTGCGATGAGCTGGCCGCAACCGTAGCTGTGGGCACGCAGGGCATTTGGCGGGGTTGGTTCCATGTCCGCCAGGCCGGATGCCTGGGCAGTCTCGATCACTGCGGTGACCTTGCCGTCACCACCCTTGTGGATGGCCCACGCAGCCCCGAGAGGGGCGAGGATGGGGCCTACCACGGCGTTCAGCCGCTCTTCGTAGCCGGCCGCCACCGCAGCCTCCAGGGTGCCCTCGCCGCCGTCGGCGATGGGGAACTGGGTGGCGACGGCGTCCGGGTACACCCGGAGCGCTCCCTCGGCGATGGACGCGGCCGCCTCGGCCGCCGTCAGGGACCCCTTGAACTTGTCCGGAGCAATCAGAATGCGCATGGGCTCCATCATGCCAGCAAGCTTCGGGAAAGCGTTTGCCAAATCCGGGATGCGGACTTCCCAAGCGCAGGAGGCGCTTACCCTTCGCGCCACTCGTTGCTTGTGAGATGCGAGCCCGCCTGCGGACCCATCTGCAGCATCCCGCCATCGACCACCCAGGCCGCGCCCGTTACATAGCTGGAGGCCGGCGAGGCGAGGAAGGCGATGACGTCGGCGATTTCCCGGGCGTGGCCGGGACGGCCGAGTGGCACCCCCGGGCGCTCCGTCGTCGTCGGATCCTGGTCCTCCTGCCCCGTCATGGGCGTGGCGATCTCGCCGGGGGCCACCGTGTTGGCTGTGATGCCATACTGCCCCAGCTCAAGGGCCAGGGTCTTCATGAGCCCGCCCAGGCCGTGCTTGGACGCATCGTAGGCGGAGGAGCCAACGCGGGGCTGGAACTCGTGGACGCTGGACACGGCCACCAGCCGCCCTCCCCCTCCTGCCTTGACCATGAGGCGCGCCGCGGCCTGCAGGCAGACGAAGGCCCCGTTGAGGTTCGTATCCAGTATCCGCATCCAGTCGTCGATTCCCATGTCCAGGAACCTGGTGCTGGCACCCGTGCCCGCGTTGTTCACAAAGACGTCCAGGCCGCCCAGTTCGCCGGCGAGATCATCAACGACGGCCGCCGCGGCACGGAATTCCGTCGTGTCCAACTGCCGCACCACGGCCTTGCGGCCCAAAAGGCGGACCTCTTCGGCGGTTTCCTCGGCGCCCGCCTTGTCCGTATGCCAGGTGACGCCCACGTCCATCCCGGCGCGGGCCAGCGCCACGGCCGTGGCCTTGCCGATCCCCGAGTCGGAGGCGGTGACGATTGCGGTGGTGGGTGCGAAGTTGCTGGTGTCCGGCATGGCGGGGCCTCTCAGAGGGTCAGGCAGGGCGGCGGAGGTCGGGCTCGTAGGACTCGTGGTCACCGTCAGCGGATGCTCCGGCCTCCCGGGGTGCCGGCGCCAGGTCCGGCCGTTCTTCACGGACTGCCATGAGGGGCACCGCGAAGGTCACCACGGGCCGGCTGTCGGCGTCGTCAGCCGCCCTGATGGTCAGGCTCCTGGTGCCGGGCGGTACCGAGGGGGCGAAAACCTGCAGGTTGCGTGCGCCGACAGTGGCGGATTCCTGCAGCGTGTATTCGGTGCCAAAGTGGTCCTGGAGCACCAGCCGGGGTTCCGGGGAATCCGCTGAGGGAAGGTGGATGTTTACCACCAGGCCCGAGGCCCAGACTTCCACGGACAGGACGGTGAATTCGGTGGCTGGCGTGACGTGCCGCCCGTAGGTGGGAGGCAGCAGCATCCGGCGAAGGTCTCCGGACGGGATGATATTGCTCATGATGGTTCCTGTGGGTCTTGCGTCGGCGGCCGGCCGGGGCACCGGCGGGTTATCCGGCGCCGCCCGAACGCTGGGGCGCGGTTGCGGCTCGGGCGCTTTTCCGGGCTGGGGTCTTCCAGTCCGGAAAAAGTTGGAAAGGCGCCGTCGCTGCGTTGTTCCTGGTCGATGAAGTTCAGTTCCGGGAGCCGAAGGTGTCCAACCATTCCTCCCAGCCGGCGTGGCCATCCTTTCACCTGGGGTAACTAGTAAGTCTACTGACTATGGAGCCTCCGGATCGGGTCCCTGTCAAGGGGAGTGGCGGGATCTTTGCGGCCGGCTGGGGGCATTGCGGCATTTGCGTACCCGACGGCCCAGGGACGTTGGGTGGCCGGGCTACCGGCGGGGGCGGACCACTGCGTAGTACCCCGGCACCCGGTCCTGGCCGGGTACGCCGGTCACGGGGTTGGTTTCGATGGCCGTATGGCCGTCTTCAAGGAGTTCCCAGGCCGACGCCGGAAAGGCACGTTCACGCTCTTCGGGACCGAAGTGCCCGGGCATGGGCAGTCCCCGGATGGCCAGTTCCAGCGGCGCCGGGATGCCGCGGGTGGTAGCCCCGAGGTGGGATACGTACTCCACCGGGTTCCCCTGGAAGTTCGTCTCCGCCATGAAGACGGTGCCACGGCGCCCCGCCAGGAGCCGGAGGTTCTCGACGAGCGCCACCTGGTGGGCTGGAGCCAGGACGTGCAGGACGCCGCGGATGAAGGCGTTGGCGCCGTCACCACCCGCGTTGATGGACTCCGCCAGGGCAGCCCCGGCGCCTTCCGCCGTCATGTCGCGTGCTTCAAAGGCCGTGTTGCCATGTCCAGCCGACTCCGCCCGGGCCTTGGCAACGGCGTGCGGCGAGACGTCCACCCCCACCACGCGCGGAAAGACGTCCGCGAGCGCACGGGTGAAGCTGCCATGGCCGCAGCCGGTGTCCACGACGGGAAGGGCGGGGTCCAGGTACTGCAGGAGACTGTCCTTATAGCCTAGGAACTCATGGTCGCTCCCCGAATCCCACAGGACCTCGCCGCCCCGACCGGTGGCCGTGATGCCTGCCCAGTACGCGTCCCACGCTTTATGCCGGTCCTTCGGCGCACCCCTGGACAGCCTGACCAGCTTGGGGATCATCAGGTACTTCTGCAGTATGGACCGCGGCGACTTCGTTGGGGAGGACACGGATCAAATATATGTTCCCTGCCTGGGAGCCGGCGTTGCTTCGGCCACATTACGGCGCGCCTACTCCACCGCGGCACGGTATGCGGGGTGCAACGCCGGGGCCCGGCGCTCTGGACCGGCGCGGCCCGCGTCCCCCTAGAATGTACTCAACTGGGAGGAAGGGATCACTGTGACGGCTGTGCCGAGTGGCGTGCGCCTGGCCCGTACCGCCGTCGTCGCTGATCCCGACGCCGGCCGGCTGGCCCGCAATGCCAAGGCGCTGCGGGATGCCGGGTTCGGCGTCCTGGAGGCCTCGGACGCCGCCGGCCTGGCCGCCCTGCTGGACGCCGGCCAGCCCTCCGTCGTCGTGGCCGACGCGCTTCTGGCCTCCGTCGAGTCCGCGGCGCCCGTCCTGGTCATGGTGGATCTGGACAATCCGCAGGAGATCGCCGCGGCCACCCCGCCCGGCGTCCACGACTGCATTACCAAACCGCCGGAACCTAAGGAGCTGGTCCACCGGGCGTCCGTCCTCATCGAGCAGGTCTCCCTGCGGCGTTCCTCCCGGCAGGTGGCAGAGGGGCTCCGCGAGCAGCTGCGCGAAGTTTCTGCCGCAGTACGCGCCACCAACGATCCGCAGGAGATCGCCAACCACGTCGTCTCCGGCTTCGGCCGGACCTTCAAGGCCGACCATGTGGTCCTTTCCACTTTCGAGGACCACCGCGTCCCGGTGATCACTGCCAAGTGGCACAAGGAGGGACTGGCGGAGCTGCCCCCAGGCGCACTTCCCGGCGAGGACGAGGCGCGCGCCACGGCGGATGCCTTATGGGCCGGGACAGAGACACCCTCCGCGGACGGAACGGAAACCGAGGCGCGTGCCGAGGAGAAGCCGGCCCGGGCCATTGCAGGAGCGGCCTCGACGCTGGCGGTGCCCATCGGCGAAGGCAACTCCTCCCTGGGCATCATCTGGATCGCCATGATGGACCGGCCACGGACCTGGTCCAGCGCCGAGCTGGGCCTGATCCAGCACGTGGCCGGCAACGCCGCCTACGGGCTCATCCAAAGCCACCTGATCAGCAGCCAGCAGCAGGTGGTGAAGCAGTTGCGGGAACTCGACAAGGCGAAGACGGATTTCCTGGCCACAGTGAACCACGAGCTTCGCACCCCGCTGACCTCGATCATGGCGTACCTGGACATGATCCAGGAGAGCACCGAACACCCGGTGTCCAGGGAAGTCCACCAGATGCTGGACATCGTGGTCCGCAACACCGAACGGCTCCGGACACTCATCGAGGACATGCTCAGCGTCTCCCGCGGCGGCCTGGACACCACCGAAATGCAGCTGGCGCCGGTGCGCCTGGGACGCACCCTGGACCTGGTGGCCGCGGCGCTCCGGCCCCTGGCAACCCTGCAGAACGTCACCATCGACGTGGACCCCGTTCCTGAAGACCCGGAAATCCTGGCCGACGAGGTGCAGCTGCAGCAGGTATTCACCAACCTCGTGTCCAATGCCATTAAATTCACGCCCAGCGGCGGCCGGATCGAGGTGGGCAGCGAATCCCACGCCGCGGCGGACGGCTCCAAGTGGGCCACCGTGCGGATCGCCGATACCGGCATCGGCATCTCGGGTGACGAAATCGACCATGTGTTCACCAGGTTCTACCGGGCTTCGAACGCAATGAACGGCGCCATCCCGGGAACAGGGCTGGGCCTTGCCATCTCCAAGGACATCGTGGACCGCCACGGCGGCCGGATCGACGTCGCCTCCACCCTGGGCACCGGGACCACCGTAACCGTCAGCCTCCCCCTCGGCACTGACCGCGCCCAGGCCAATTAGGCGCCGAAGGAGGACTGGCCATGTTTGCCAATGACGACCCCCGGCTCTCCCATCTGCTGGAAGGCATCGTCAAGCTTGCCTCCGGCGACCTCACGTCCCGGATAGAGGTCTCACCGGCCCGGGACGAGCTCGATGCGATCATCATGGGCACCAACCTGCTGGCCGAGGACCTGCAGGTCATCTACGAGGAACTCGAGCAGCGGGTCCAGGTCCGGACCCAGCTCCTGCACGAGGCGCACCTTGAGATGCAGAAGATGGCCATGCAGGACCCGCTGACCGGACTGGCCAACAGGTCGGCCCTCCTTGAGTCCCTTCGCACCGCCCTCGAAGCCCGGGCGACGGCGAACGCCGAACGGGTGCAGGATGGGCCGGCCATCCTGCTGATGGACCTGGACGCGTTCAAGTCCATCAACGACAGCCTGGGGCACACCGCCGGCGACCAGGTCCTGGTGACCGTGGGCGAAAGGCTCCGGACCGCAGTGCGGGCATCCGACGTCGTCGCCCGCCTGGGCGGTGACGAATTCGCCATCGTCATGCCGTCGGCGTCGGCAGACCAGGCAGCCATCGTGGCGCACCGCATCCTGGCGTCCCTGAACGAACCCATTGAGCTCCCCGGCCGGAGCGTGCGCTGCGGTGCCAGCATCGGCCTCAGCCTCGGCAGCGGGGGCCAAACCCCGGAGGACATGCTGATGGAGGCGGACGTCGCCATGTACGCCTCCAAGGCCGAAGGCCAGAACAAGCTGCACCGGTTCGAGCCGGCGCTGCTGCTGATGCGCAGGCTCCGCAGCCAGCTGGTGGACGACCTGCGGGCCGCCATAAAGAACGATGCCCTGACGCTGTACTACCAGCCTGTGGTGGAGCTTGGCAGCGGCCGGATCGAGGGCGTGGAGGCGCTGGTCCGGTGGAACCACCCCACCCGCGGCTTCATCATGCCGGACGAATTCATCCCCCTCGCCGAGGAGGCGGGGCTGATCTCGGAACTGGGCCTCTGGGTCCTCAAGACCGCCGTGAAGCAGCTGCGGGCCTGGATTGATGCCTCCCTGGTGGACAGCAGGTTCTCCGTGCGCATCAACATCTCCGCCACCGACCTGCAAAGCCTGCAGTTCATCGAGGACGTGCGCAACACACTCCAGGAGACCGGCGTCAGGCCCGAACAGGTTGTCCTGGAGCTGACGGAAGTGGCAATCGTCAAAGGCAACGAGCTGGACCGGTATTCGCTGGGCGGACTCCGCGGCTTGGGCGTGGGCATCGAAATCGACGATTTCGGGACCGGCTACTCCTCCATCAGTTACCTTCGCCGGCTGCCGGTGGACCGGGTCAAGGTGGACCGGTCGCTGATCACCGGGCTGGAAAGCGATCCCAACCAGCCCGCCCTGGTGGCGGCAGTCCTGCAACTGGTGCGGGCGTGCGGGCTGGAAGCGGTGTGGGAGGGCGTGGAAACGGCGGAGCAGGCCGACATATTGCGCGGCCTGGGCTGCCGGAGCGCCCAGGGCTACTACTTCAGCCGCCCCGTTCCCCCGGAACAGATTCCGGAACTGCTGGCTGACCAGCAGGAAAGCGCTAACCAGTAACGCAAAAACTACTGCGCTTTTCCGGCCGCCGTTATACGATCAGCGTGCGGTGTCTGCTTATTCGCCGCCCTGGAAATCAGGTTGACAGCACCGTTCTTTTATAAGGCGTTTGGACATTTGAACATTTTTGGACCATCAGGTCATTACTTCGTCAACTGGGGGCGTTGCTAATGTCGGTTCGGGTACAGGCATGGGGAATTATCGCCGCCGTGCTGGCGGATACGGATCCTGCGGGAGCCGCCGTCCGGCAGCGGCTGAGCAACAGCCTCGATGAGAATCCCGGCGTGCCCGAACGGGCCCTCCTGGAGTATCTCCTCGAGACCCGGCGCAGCGACGCCAATATGGTGGAAACCCTGGAGGCTGCCAGGGAGATGCGACTGACGCCGCCCGCGCTTCCGCCGCAGTTTGCGGAGCAGCTGGATGCAATCCGCAGCACCTCCCGGATCAGTGCGCTGCTCGAAAACCAGATGCTGATGACCGCCTTCCAGCCGATCTACGGGCTGGAAGGGAAAGCGGTGGTGGGCGCCGAAGCGCTCTCCCGCTTCGTCAGCGACGACGGCGCGGCCGCCGAGCTGTGGTTTGCCGAGGCCGCCGCCGTGGGCCTGGGTGCCAACCTTGAGTTCTCTGCCCTGGGATCCGCGGCAGCGGCCGCACGGGACCTGCCCGCGAACCTGTACGTGTCGCTCAACATTTCGCCCACGTCCTGCATGGACCCGCGGCTGCCGGAACTGTTCGACCACATTGAACTTCCCATCCACCGGGTGGTGCTGGAACTGACCGAGGACATTCCGGAAGAGGAATACCTGCAGTTCCTGTCCGCCATCAATCCGCTCCGGGAAAAAGGGCTGCGCATCGCGGTCGATGACACCCACACGGGAGCCGGCGCGCTGTCCCGCATGATCCACCTGCGGCCCGACTTCCTCAAAGTGGGCCGGAACGTGATCGGCGACGTCGACAAGGACGGACTGCAGCGGGCACTGGCTGCCTGCCTGGTGGACTTCACGGACCAGATCGGCATCACCCTGGTGGCCGAGGGCATCGAAACCGTGGGTGAGCTCAAGGTCCTCACCGAGCTCGGCATCAGCGCCGGCCAAGGGTACCTGCTGGGCCGGCCCTCGGTGCGGCCCAAGGACTGGGCCAGCTGGAATACGCGCCTCGACGTGGACGGACTGGAGCGGCAGCTGGCGGGCCAGCCGGAATCACGAGCCGTCCGCCGGCGCGCAGAATCTTCCTGAAACAACGTGGGGGCAGGCCGCGGGGCGGCGCGCTTTATGCCCACCGCGCCGCTGACCGTCCAGGCGCTATTCGGAGTGGCCCTGGTCCCTGCTCATCTGGCCCTCCGCCGGCGGCGTCTCCCCCGGCGGGACTCCCCCGCCAGGCTCCAGGCCGGTGATATTGCCTTCCAGCGGATCCGGGTTCGGTGAGCCGGCAGATTCCCTGCTGCGCTCCTCGGCCAGGCCGGGCTGGGCGGCGCCCGCCTGGTCCTTCCCCGGGCGGTCGGGGTTGGCGGGGTCATTTTCCGGATGGTAAGTGCTCATTGCTTTCCTTCCTCTCCGGCTGCGGTTCGTTTCCCCAGCACTGGACTAATTGTAAGCATGCTGATAATTCTGGAGGAGTAGGGCCGGAACGCCGCGGGGCGGGCGGCACGCAATGTCGGAAGGAGCAGTCACATGGGAATCGGCGACAGCATCGGCAAGGCAGCAGAAAACGCCATGGAGGACCTGGCCGGGACATCCAAACCGACGGAGAAGACGGATGTGCCCGACCCGGCAGACCCGAACGATGACGTGGAAGTCCACTCATCGCTGAGCGAAGGCTCAAATGCGATGGAGGCGGAGAAGCAGAAGGCGCCCGGCCCCGATACGGCAGCCTCCCCGGACCCGGTCTCCAGCAGCCCGCTGGGTGGGGACGCCGAGGAGGCAGGCGGCAGCGCTGCGCACAGTGACGGGGAGCAGGACAGGGCAGCGGACGACGACGGCCTCGCTGGGGACGCCACGGCGCCCACCGAAGAGGACCGCGCCTAGCCGGCGGCACCCGGGGTGCCATCGCCCCCCGGGCCGGTGGGCCACAGGCCGCGGGTGCGCAGCACATCGCGGAGCAGGTCCGCCCGGTCCGTGACGAGGCCGTCCACGCCCAGCTGGAGGAGGCGGTGCATTTCGCCCGCATCGTTGATGGTCCACACGTGCACCACCAGGTCCAGGTCATGCGCGCGCTGGATGAAGCCCGGGGTGACAACGGGAACCCGCCCGTAGCGGACGGGCACCTGCAGGGCATCCACGTCCCTGAGGACCCTGCGCATCAGCAGGCGGAATACCGGCCCGGGAAGGATGGGTCCCAGCAGCGTGAACAAGGCGTTGGAGGCTACCCCGGCCGACGAGGCCACCGGGCGGCTGAGCAGCTTGAGTACAGCCCGCCGCCGCCGGTCCGAGAAACTGGTGACCAGCACGCGGTGATGTACCTGGTGCCGCTCGATCGCGGCAGCAGTGCTGTGGACTGAGCGCCAGTCCTTCACGTCCAGGTTCAGGCGCGCGTCGGGAAGCTGGGCAACCAGTTCGTCGAACGTGGGGATGGGTTCCCGGCCGTTGATCCGGGCTTTTGCCACCTCCGTAGCGGGCAGTTCAGCCACCCTGCCCCTGCCGTCCGTGACGCGGTCCAGGGTTTCGTCATGGAACAGCAGCAGCACGCCGTCCGCGGTGGTGTGCACGTCCGTTTCGAGGTACTGGAAACCGAGCTCGACGCCGGCCCGGAATGCGGCCATGGAGTTTTCCAGGCCCTCAGCCGAGAATCCCCGGTGGGCCATCCCGATGGGAAGCTGCCGCCCGGCGTCGTCAGGGTGCTCAAAGAAAGGCAGGCTCACACTGCGAGCCTACCGCCAGCGTCCGCGGGTGGAACCCGCCGTCAGTCCAGGCAGCCGGTCTCGCCGCAGGGAACGATGTCCACGCCATCGCCGCAGTGCAGCAGGGTGCGCCCGCGGCCGGCGTCCAGGTGGACCCAGACCGCGGTGTGGTCCGCCGTAATGGTGTCCACCACGCCGCCCGCCTCAAACCCGGGCGCGAACTGGACCCGGACCCGGTCCCCCTGGCGCAGCTGCTTCCAGTGCGGAGCGGGCGTTGCTTTGCGCAGCGGCGCGTCGGCCGCGTGCTGCCTGACGTTTCTTGCCATGGTTGCCCCCTTATCGAGCCGGCGGGAGGGTGCCTGCTCTCCACGCTTCACGCTACGGCGGGAAGGTAAACGCCAGGTGAGCGCAAGCTGTGAAGTTGGGGGTGCCGGACCCGCACGGCAGGGTCAGGAGAACTGGACGCCCAGCGCGGCGAGCCGCGCCTCCAGAACCTGAGCGACGCCGTCGTCGTCAAAATGCGGCGCCTGCTGCCCCGCAGCCCGGATGGCATCCGGATGGCCGCTGGCCATCGCGTAGCCGTGGCCGGCCCAGCGGAGCATCTCAATGTCGTTGGGCATGTCGCCGAAGGCCACGACGTCGGCGGCGTCGATGCCCAGTGCGCCCGCGTATTCAGCGAGGGTGACGGCCTTGTTCACGCCGGGCAGGGACAGTTCCAGCATGGCAACGCCCGGTGATGAGTGGGTGGTGGCGGCCAGGTGTTCGACGGCGGGCGCCACCTCGGCGAGGAAGTCGTCCGGGGTGCCCTCGCGGACGATGGCGAGGAATTTGACTACGGCGTCCTCGTCCGTGAGCGTGTCCCGCAGCGGGGCGGGGGTGAACTCGGCGAGGAGTTCGCTGGATTCGTTTTCGATGAAGCCCGGTTCCAGATGGAAGCCGGCGAGCGTTTCGGCGGCAAACAGCGCAGCCGGGCGGAGTGCCTTGATGATGCGGCGGGCTTCCAGGACGGTGTCGATGGCCAGGGTGCGCGCGGAGACCAGGCGGTCCGCCTCGAGGTCCCAGACCACGGCACCGTTGGAGCAGATCACGCGGCCGGTGTGGCCCAACTGCTCTTCGAGCGGGTGCAGCCAGCGGGGCGGGCGGCCGGTCACAAACACCAGTTCGACGCCGGCGTCGCGGCAGGCGTGGAAGGCCCTGATGGTGCGGTCGCTGATTTTTCCGTCGTGTCCGAGGATCGTTCCGTCAATATCGCTTGCCACCAACCGCATCCTGCAAGTCTACGTGGGGGTTGGGCCGGCGTCGTCCGCGCAGCGGCCCAAGGCTGGAGGCGCCCGCCCTGGTTCAGGCGCCTCCGCCTGGGTGCCCGATGTCAGTCGCCGGGGCTACACTGAACCTATCGAACATATATTCGAATAAAGGTGTGTTGTGGGCGTTATTATCGGTCCCCGCGTGGTAGATGCGGGCGCCTCATTGTTTTCGGTGCTGATCTCGCCCGTGGCGGTCGCAGCTGGCTTCCCGTCGCCCGCCCAGGACTATTTCGACGGACGGATCGACCTCAATGCGCACCTGATCAAGGACATCACCAGCACCTTCGTGGTGCGGGTGACCGGGGATTCCATGGAAGGAGCAGGCATCAGCGACGGCGACGAGCTGATCGTCAACCGCGCCCTTGAACCCAAGGACGGGTCCGTGGTGATCGCGGTGCTGGACGGGGAACTGACGGTCAAACGCCTGCGCATCACCGGCACCGGCGTGGTGCTGCAGGCGGAGAACCGAAAGTACCCGGACATCCGCGTACCCGCACTGTCCGAGCTCACCATCTGGGGCGTGGCCACCAGGTGCCTGCATCATGTCTAGGGAGCGCAGTGCCTAAGCCGGTCCCCATGCGGCAGATGCCCCAGATCGCGCACGTGGACGTCAACTGCTTCTATGCCTCCGCCGAACGCGCCTTCGACCCCTCGCTGGAAGGCCGCCCGCTGGTGGTGCTGTCCAACAACGACGGTTGCGCGGTGACCCGCTCCCCCGAGGCGAAGGCCCTTGGCATCGCCACGGGCGAGCCGTGGTTCAAGCTTGCGCCGAGGGCCAAGGAGTGGGGCCTGGTGGCTAAGTCCAGCAACTATGAGCTGTATGGCGACATCAGCTCACGGGTCATGGAGCTGCTGGGCAGGTACTCGGCGTGGCTGGAGGTCTACAGCATCGACGAGGCCTTCCTGGGCGTAAAGGGCAGCCCGGACGACCTCCTGGTGCTGGGCCGCCGGATGAAAGAGGCGGTGCGGCGGCATGTCGGGGTGCCGGTCTGCGTGGGCATCGCCCCCACCAAGACCCTGGCCAAGCTCTGCAACAAGTGGGCCAAGAACAATCCCGCTTTCGGCGGTGTCTGCCTCTGGGAGGCGGTACCGGCTGACGTCCGGGAACTGCTAATGGCCCGGTTGCCTGTGGACGAGATCTGGGGCATTGCCGGCCGGCTCACCAAACGGCTCAACGTGCTGGGAATCTTCACGGTCCAGGACCTGGTCGGCGCGGATCCAGTCGTGATCAGGGACAAGTTCTCGGTGGTGCTGATGCGCACCGTCCTGGAACTGCGGGGCACGCCCTGTATCCCCATGGAGGAAGAGCGCATCGGCCGGGACCAGCTGATTTTTTCCCGCTCCTTTGCCACTCCGGTAACAACAGCCGCCGGACTTCGGGAGGTGTTCAGCGTTTACGGGCAGCAGGCCAGTGCCAGGCTGTCCAAGCACGGGCTGCAGGCCAAGGTCCTGACAGCCTTCGCTGCCACTTCGCCCTTCCGGGACAACGAGCAGGCTTATCCGTCCGTCTGCGTCCCGCTGCCCATGCCCACCGCGGACCCGCTGCTGCTCACCCGGGCCGCGCACGCGCTGCTGCCAAACATCAAAGAAGGATTGAAGTACGCCAAGGCGGGCCTGATGCTCACCGACCTTCGGCCCACGGGCAACCAGCCACCGCTGGCGCCGTTCGAGAACCGGCACGAGGAACGCGGCATCGGCCCCCTGCTGGAGAATGTGAGCCATCGCTTCGGGCGCGGCTCAATAGGGCTGGGACACGCCGGCATCAAATCCGGCCTGGACTGGACCATGAAACGGGGCATGCGCTCGCCCCGGTACACCACGCATTGGGACGAACTCCCCGTGGTCAAGGCGGCCTGAGGCCCCGGTTTCCGCCGCCGGCCGGAGGGCGGGCGGCGGAAACCTGTTGGCGCTAGGCCCGGGACCTGTTTTGGATGAAGTGGAAGATCAGCACCACCACGGCGATCACCAACAGGATGTGGATCAGGCCCCCGCCAATATTTGCGAGCAGTCCGAGGAGCCAGAGAACGGCGATGATAATAGCGATCCAAAGCAACATGAGAATCTCCTACATTGTTTTTTGTTCGAATTGCTGATTGTTCAAACCGGCGCTGCACAAAAAGCCGGCCGTAAGGAATCCACCCCTGCCTCTCGCTCCGGGCCCCCATGCCACATCTGTTATTCACGCCCACGTGACGTGATGGTTATCACCATATTTCAGGAAGTGCCAACTGGAAACGGCCTATCAAATGGAAATAGGAACGTGTCTTATTACCTGGCATCCGCGGGGCCGCGGATAAGACGTTCCGGGACGTTTCTTGACCCTCTGCGACGCCGCGTTGAGCGTTCGCGTCGTCCCGTGAACGCCCGCTACGGGATTGATTGTGGGGCCGCCGGGCCGTCCGTAACCTCGTCTCAGCATCCGCCCCCAGCAGAGGAGTTCCCATGGCCAACCCGCAGGACAAGAATCCGCAGACGCAGCAAGGTTCAACCCGGATCGTTGCCGGGCAGCCCGCTAAATACGCCCGCCCGCGTGGCCTAAAAATCGGAATCGCGGCAGCCGTCCTGGCCCTCATCGGCGGGGGTGCCGCCGTCGCTTCCTCGGTTAACAGCAGCGCCCCTGCGGCCACGCAGGAGGGCGCGCCTGCCGGCAACCCAGCGGCCGAGCTGAAGCTTGGCTACTTTGGGAACGTCACCCACGCGCCGGCCCTCGTGGGCGTCAGCAAAGGCTTCATCAAGGATGAGCTCGGCGGCACCAAGCTCAGCACCCAGGTATTCAACGCCGGTCCCGCAGCCATCGAGGCCCTGAATGCCGGCGCCATCGATGCCACCTACATCGGACCCAACCCGGCGATCAATTCCTTCGTGAAGAGCCAGGGCCAGTCGGTCAACATCATCGCCGGCGCCGCCGCCGGTGGAGCGCAACTGGTGGTCAAGCCGGACATCACCTCCGCCGCCGACCTCAAGGGCAAGACCCTCGCCTCCCCGCAGCTCGGCGGAACCCAGGACGTGGCCCTGCGCGCGTGGCTTTCATCCCAGCGATACAAAACAAACGTGGACGGCAGCGGTGACGTGGCCATCAACCCCACGGAGAACGCCCAGACCCTCAAGCTGTTCCAGGACGGAAAGCTCGACGGCGCGTGGCTGCCTGAGCCGTGGGCGTCACGGCTGGTGCTGAACGCCGGAGCCAGGGTGCTGGTGGATGAAAAGGACCTGTGGGATGGTTCGCTGTCCGGCAAGCCCGGCGAATTCCCCACCACCATCCTGATCGTGAACCGGCAGTTCGCCGCCGACCATCCCGACACCGTGAAGGCGCTCCTGAAGGGCCACGCGAAATCGGTCGAGTGGCTGAACAGCGCATCAGCCTCCGACAAGGCCACCGTGATCAATTCAGCCCTCAAGGAAGCCGCCGGCGCCGAACTGACGGCGGACGTCATTGACCGCTCGTTGAAGAACATTGTGTTCACGGTGGACCCGCTCGCCGGCACCTACCAGAAGCTCCTGGCCGACGGCGTCACCGCTGGCACCACCAAGCAGGCCGACATCAACGGGATCTTCGACCTGCGGGCCCTCAACAGTGTCTCCACCGTGAAGACCTCCGCCGCCGGGCTCGGGCAGGAGTAAAAGCGCATCGATTGCTCCGTCAACGCCCTTTTGAGCCCCCATAACGGCATCTACGGAGCAATCGATGGGGCCGTCGGGTGCGCTTCGGCCCGGAAGCGGCGCGGCCGTCTTTCTTGCTTGAATCCTGCGCCTTTCCCGCGGCAGGACCGGGCAACCCGCCTTTAGGCTGGGAGGGTTGGCCGGCGGCAGGCGGCCGGGACTAGGGGGATGCCGGTGCACGGTTACGGAAATGGCAGGGATTCGCAACAGGACGGGCCGGACGGCTACGCCCCGCCAAACGTCCGGCGTTCCCCCAGCGGACGCATCCCGCAATGGGCCATCGACGAAGCGTACGGCAGGGCGGAGGCTGCTTCACCCTGGCGGGCCCCCACCCCCTCTCAACGGCGCCGGAAGAAGTTCCGGGGACGGCCCGGGACGCGGAGCTGGTCCAGGCGGTCCATCCGGGTGCGGACGGTCCTGGGGATCGCCCTGGTTGCCTGCTTGTACTTTTCACCGGCGCTCTTCGACCGCTTGGTCCTTCCTGCCGTGGCCCCGTACCTGCCGGGGGCGAAAATGCCGCCGCCGGGATATGAAGCCGCTTCCGCGCCCTTGGGCACGCCGCCGGCCAGCACAGGCTCCACCGCCTTTGTGCTGCAGGAGTCGCCGAGGGCAAGCCAGCCGGTCATTGCGTACGACCCGTGCCGCCCGGTCCATTATGTTGTCCGTCCGGACAACGCGCTGCCTGGTGGCGACGTCCTGATCCGGGAGGCTGTGGCAGCAGTCTCCCAGGCCTCCGGGCTCCAGTTTGTCGATGACGGACCGACGACGGAAGCGCCGTCAGATGACCGGTCGGCGTTCCAGCCGGACCGCTACGGAAAGCGGTGGGTGCCGCTTCTCATTGCCTGGTCAACGCCTGTTGAGACCCCCGGCCTTGCAGGGAACGTCGCCAGCCTCGGCGGGAGCGCCTACGTGGAGGTCCCCGGCCAGCCGCTGGTCCTCGAAGCAGGGCAGGTGCGCCTTGATGCCCCCGACCTTGCCGGGATCATCGCCGGCAGGCCGGACGGCGCCGCCGAGGTCCGCGCCATCATCATGCACGAGCTCGGACACGTGCTGGGCCTGGACCACGTCAACGATCCGGCCCAACTGATGTATGCCGAAAACATGGGCGTCCGGGACTTCGCTGCCGGTGACCGCGCCGGGCTGGCCCTGCTGGGCAGCGGCCCCTGCGTCCCGCAGCTCTAGCGCCCCACTAAGCCCCTTCCCCTTCTGCCCCGTGGAGCTCCTCCCGGGTCGGCGGGTTGGCGCCCGGGCGGGACACCGTGACGGCGGCCGCGCGGGCGGCGTGTGCCAGGAGTTCGGAGAGTCCCTCGACGGGAAGGTCGCGCAGGTCCTGCCGGTTCTGGGCGCCGTCCAGCTCCCGGTCCACCAGGCCGGACAGCAGGGCCGCCATGAAAGAATCCCCGGCCCCCACGGTATCCGCCACCTCCACCTGTGGGGCGGGAATGGCGGCTTCGCCGGCCCGGCACACACCCCACGGCCCGTCAGCACCGCGGGTGACCACCACCATCGCCGGGCCTTCCTCCCCGCCGAGTGCCAGCCACTTGCGGGCCGAATCCAGCACGTCCTGTCCCGGGTAAAGCCAGGCCAGGTCCTCGTCCGAGGCCTTGACCACGTCGGACAACGTGACGAACTTTTCGGCCTGGCGCCGGGCAAAGTCCACGTCCGTGATGATGCTGGGCCGGCAGTTGGGATCGAAACTGATGGTGGCGGACGGGTGGGCGTATTCGACGGCGGCCAGCACGTCGGTGGCCCCGGGCGCCAGCATGGTGGCAATGGAGCCGGTGTGCAGCAGGGTGGTTCCCTGCAGCATGAAGCCAAGCCGGTCTGCCAGGTGCGGCAGCTCCCAGGCGAGGTCAAAGGTGTAGGTGGCGGCGCCGTCGTCGTCAATCAGTGCGGTGGCCACGCTGGTGGGCAGCTCGTCCGGGGCCACCGGCAGCATGACGGAGCTGGCGCGCAGGTGCGCCGCCACCGAGTCGCCGTACGCGTCCCGGCCGTAACGGCCAATGAACTGCACCGGGTGGTCCAGCCGGGCCAGGCCCACCGCGACATTCAGGGGGCTTCCGCCCACGTGGGCCTCGATTCCGGAAGCGCGCTGGACAACGTCAACAAGGCCTTCGCCGATCACTGTGAGCATGGTCATACTCTGCCAGAAAGCGGCCGCCGTCAGCAGTTCGTGTCAGCCGAGCAGCTTTCCAACCAGTTCCCGGCACGTCACATAGGCCTCCGCGGCGGGATCGATGAGCGCGAAGTGGTCCCCCGGCACCGTGACCAGCCGCGCCGGGACGGCTCCGGAACGGCTGGCCTCCACGTAGGTTGTGGACATGCCCAGGGGCACATCATCGTCTTCCGTCGCGTGGACGGCGTAGACCGGAACATCCAGCGGCAGCGCTGCCATGGGGTCGGCCACGCGGTGGCGCCCGGGGAAGTCCGACGACGGTCCGCCCAGCAGGTTGCCCACGGCGCCGTTGCTGAGGCCCAGCCTTTCGGCGTCGGCCAGATTCAGCACGCCGGACTGGCTGACCACCCCGGTGAGGCGGACGCCGTCGTTCGTGTTCTCAAGTTGGCGGGCCTCCGGCCCCAGCCCATCCAGCCGGTCCCTGCCTGCCGCCCACACCGCCAGGTGGCCGCCGGCCGAATGTCCCAGCGCCACCACCTTGCCCAGGTCCAGCGAGTGCGGCCCTGCGAGCGCCGTAAGCTTGTCGATGCCCGCGAGGATGTCCCGAAAGGTCTCCGGCCAGCCTCCGCCGTTCCCGGCACGGCGGTACTCCAGGTTCCAGGCGACCATGCCGTGTTCCGCGAGGTCCATGGCCAGCGGCTCCCCCAGTTCGGCGCCGTACGTGGAACGCCAGTAGCCGCCGTGGATCACCACCACAACGCCCCGGTGTATCCCGCCGGCCAGAAGTTCCGGCAGGAAAAGCTCGCCCCACAGGCTGGGATCCTGGCCGTACTGGTATCTATGCCGCTGCACCCTGCCGAGACTACATGCGCCTGCCGGCGGGTGGGTGTCACGGTGGCCCACTTTTGGGGCGGCGTCAGCGGCAACGCCGCGGGCATCCGCCGCCGGGGCCTCGAAAACTGGGCCAGTCTGGGCGTCCTGGCAGGTGTCCGTTTAGGCCGCCATATTTATGGGCACCATTCATGGCATGGAAAAGGCTGAAGCAACAACCCAGGAATCCACCGTCGAGGAGTGGACACGTGCGCTGGCAGAGTCCACGGGCTCACCGGGCGGGGGCGCGGGGACCGGCCTGATGCTGGCGGTGGCAGCATCGCTGACGTCGATGGTGGCCGGCTACAGCGGTGGGGAGGACGACGGCGGGGAGCCGGCGGAGATAAGGACCCGCGCGCAGGCGCTGCGCCGGGAAGCCCTGCAACTGGCTGATGACGATGCGTCCGCCTCCAAAGCCTTCGGTGCTGCCTTCCGGCTGGAACCGGGGCCGGAACGGGACGAGGCAATCCGCCGCGCGTCGCTGGAAGCTGCAGCATCTTCAGCCGTCCTTGGCGAGCGCGCCATCCAGGCGATCGACGACCTCGCCTGGCTGGCCACCAACGGCAACCGGGCACTGGTTGCGGACGTCGTTGTTGCGTTCGGCGCCCTCCGGGCCGCCGTGGCAGGCGCCCGCACGAATATCAGCTTCGACCTTGGCTCCCTCCGCTCCACCGGAGACAGCCTTGATACGGTGCGTCAACAGCAGCCGGACCTGTGGGCAGCGGTCCAGAAACTCAATGGAGCCATGGACCGCATCGACGCCCTCACCGCAGACATCGATCACCGCGCCGCCCCAACCGACTCAGCCTGAGCTGTTGGACTCTGCCGCAGGGCTGTGCTTATGGTGGGCAGCATTGTTTGCAGGTGAGTCCGGGGGGAGGCGTACAACATGGAGCCAAGATTCGCTGCGTGGAGCTTCCTCCGCCCCCTTTTACTCGCCGTGGCGGCAGCAGCGGCATGGATCGCCCTGTCCGCTGCGGGCGCTTCCGCTGATTCCGCCACTCACAACGATCCGCTCCTGGCTGCCGCCCCGCCCGCCATGGGAGCGGTCACCACCACAGTGACCCAGCAGGCCCGGGAAGCCTTGCCGGCCGGAACTGTCAGCAACCCTGCCCCAGCGCCTACAGCAGTGCCTTCGATCCAGGCGGCGGCCAAGGAAGCCACCGCCCTGGCCGACCACGTTGCGGAGACTGTTCCGGTGGTCACCACCGTAGTACCGGAAGGAACCGTCGCCGCAACGGTGGATCCGGCCCTGGGTACCGTGGACCACGTTGTTGGCGGAACGGTACGGACCATTACTCCCGTGGCCGGCGCGGTCCTCGAACCGGTCCTTGACCCTGTCCTCAATGCCGTACCACTGACTGCGCCCGTGGCCTCCGGAGAGCCGAAGGCACCGGCCCTCCCGCCTGTTGCCGACGTGCCGCAGGCCGGAGACGGACCACGCGCGGGGGCAGCCGCACCGGTGGTTGCGCCCACCAGCATTGCGCCGGGTTCCGCCCTGCCCGGCCCAGGACCCCTCCACCTCCACGACCGGCTGTCCTGCAACGGCCTGCCGCACCATCAGCAGACCATGCACGCCACCGGTACTCTCCAGCTCCCGGGGACGGATCCGCACAACACGCCGTTCCAAGGACCCTTTGATGCGCTGCCCGGCACCGCTGCAGGCGGAAGCGGTTCATCCAGCGGCAATGGTTCGGGCATGCCCGCATGGCTCGCGTCCCATAACCTGCGGATCCCCGGGGACTGCCAATCCAGCATCGAAGGCAGTTTGCCCGAGGCTACGCCACCGGTGTCCTTCGACCCCGGATCATCTCCCGACTAGTTGCGGCCCTCCGCGTCCCGGCGCGAATGAGCCAGTCCCGGGCTAAGCAGTAGGCCCGACCCAAACTTTCAGGAGAACCCCAAATGATGCACCGCACTATCCGTGGATGCCTGCTCAGCGCCGTCATCGCAGGCGGCCTGCTTGGCGCCAACGGCGCAGCCGCCAACGCCTCTGCCACCCCGGCGGCAGCACCGATCACCATGTCCATTGGCCACACCTCAACCCCACCGGGCCAGGCGCAGGCCGGTGAGGCAGTTGCTAATGCAGCACCCGGCGCACCGGACCCCGGGACCGCGCCGACCACTGGCGTCAATTCCGGACTCCTGGGCGTGGGCGTGCTGCTTGTGGTCTTCGGCGGTGTGCTGGCCCTGATCCTGGGCCGAAAGCGCGGCTGACCCGGCGCGGGTAGCGTAGGAAACCACCACCTATCAGGAAGGCCCCCGCATGGCACGCGTCTTCATCACCGGTTCCACCGATGGGCTTGGCCTGGCAACGGCGGACACGCTGCTGCGGGACGGACACGAGGTGATCGTGCATGCGCGGTCCCCGCAGCGCGTCCCCGCGGTGCAGCACCTGCTGGACCGCGGGGCACACTGCCTCGTCGGGGACCTCGCGGCGCAGGCCGAGGTCCGGCAGATCGCGGCCGACGCCAACAGAATCGGCCGGCTGGACGCCGTCATCCACAATGCCGGCGTCCTCAGCGGCGCGGCACTGCTGCCGGTGAACGTTGTGGCCCCGTACCTGCTGACAGCGCTGATCCCCGGACCCCGGCGCCTTATCTACCTGAGCAGCGGCATGCACCGCGGCGGCGACACCGGCCTGGACGGCCTGGACTGGGCAGGACGTACGACGACGGCCTCCTACTCCACCACCAAGCTATACGTCACGGCGCTGTCGGCAGCGGTGGCCAGGCTGGTGCCGGGCGTCGCCAGCAACGCCGTGGATCCCGGCTGGGTGCCCACCCGGATGGGCGGCCGGTCAGCACCGGACAGCCTGGAACTGGGCCACCGCACCCAGGAATGGCTCGCCACCAGCGACGACCCGGCCGCCTTGTCCAGCGGCGGCTATTGGTACCACCAGCACCTGCAGGCCCCGCACCCGGCCGCCAGTGATCCGACATTCCAGGACGCCCTGCTGGCCCGGCTCGCCGAACACACAGGTGCCACCCTGGAGGGCCGGTGAGCTCAACGGAGAATGGCGCGGAGGCATCCGAGCGGGAAACAGGGCACCCCACGCTAAAAGCGCCTGACCGGCCGCATCCCGTGACCCTCCGCGAGGTGGCCGAAGCGGCCGGCGTTTCCACGGCCACGGTCTCTCTGGTGGTCAATAAGAAAAAGGATGCCCGGATCGCCGCGGACACCCGCCAGCGCGTCACGGACGCCATCCGTTCCCTGGGCTACCGGCCCAACGCCATGGCCAAAACCCTTGTCAGCGGAACGTCCAAGTTCATTGGGCTGGTAGCCGACGGCGTGGCCACCACGCCATTTGCCGGCCAGATCATCCACGGGGCGCAGGACGAGGCGCGGAAGCACGGGTACGCGCTGCTCATCGCCAACACCGAGGGCAACGGCGAGCTGGAGCAGGACGCCATCGCCATGATGCTGGAGTACAAGGTGCGCGGCATCCTGTATTCCACCTGGTTCCACCGGCAGGCCGACATTCCGTCGCCGCTGCGGGAAGCGGACTTCGTCCTGGTGAACTGCTTCTCCAACGAACAGGGTGCCCGGGCCGTGGTTCCGGACGAGGTCCAGGGCGGCCGCTCCGCGACGGAACTCCTGTTGGCGCACGGCCATCGGCGGATCGCATTCATCAACGCCACCATCCCGGCACCGGCCAAGGATGGGCGGCTGGCCGGTTACCGGCAGGCCTTGGAGAACGCCGGTATTCCGTTCGATCCGGACCTGGTGCTGGAGGCCTGTCCGGACCAGGAGGGCGGCTACCTGGCCACGGCCGGGCTGCTTAAGCGGGGCGCCCCTGCCGTTTTCTGCTACAACGACCGCATGGCCATGGGCCTCTACGACGGCCTGCGCGAACACGGGCTGTCCATCCCCGGGGACGTCGCCGTGGTGGGCTTCGACAACCAGGAAGTCATCGCCGCACACCTCCGGCCGCCGCTGTCCACCGTGGCCTTGCCGCACTATGAACTCGGCGCCGCCGGGGTCCGGGTGCTGCTGGGAATCGACCCGGCCCCCGGCGGCCTGGCAAAGATCCACTGCCCTGCCGTGGAACGCGCGTCGGTGCAGGTCCAGGCCCACGCATAGCCCGTCGATTGCTCCGTAAACGCCGTTTTGACGCACGAAAAGGGCGTTTACGGAGCAATCGATGGGTTTGTAGGGGTCAGGCGGTACCGAGGCGGCGTTCGACGTCGGCCGCTTCCGGATACGCCGCCTGCGTCCCCTTGCGGGTGGTGGCCAGCGCCGCGGCAACGGAGGCGAACGCTGCGGCTTCCGGGAGTGCATCGCCCGCGGCCAGCCGCACCGCCACGGCACCGGTGAAGGCGTCCCCGGCTCCGGTGGTGTCCACGGCGGACACCGTGGTGGGCCGGATCCGGGTCACGCGGGCACCGGGCGCTGCGAGTGAGTCCAGCACCACGGACCCCTGCGAGCCCAGGGTCACCAGGGCCTGCTGGATCCCGTGGCCGGCAAACCGCTCCCGCACCGCGTCCCACTCCTCAGCAGGAGCGTCCGCCCCCGGAACTTCAGAAGCCAGGAACAGCGCGGCCTCGTGCGCGTTGACCAGGAGGACATCTGCCAACCCAGCCAGGGCTGGCGGGATCTCTGCATACGGCGACAGGTTCAGCAACACTGTTGCGCCGGCGTCGTGCCCTGCCTGTGCGGCGGCCAGCACGGTCTCCATGCCGACTTCCAGGCAGAGGCTCACCACGGCGGCCCCCTCCAGGACCTCCGCGGCGCCGGCCACGTCCGCCGGGGACAGGGTGCCGTTGGCGCCGGCCGAGATGATGATGTTGTTCTCGCCGCGGGCGTCCACGGCGATGACGGCGACACCCGTGGGCTCGCTGGAGGTGCGCACACGGCTGACGTCCACGCCTGCGCCGGCCACCGAGGCCTCAAGCATGTTGCCGTTGGCGTCCTCCCCCACGGCGCCGACCAGGCTGACGTGGCCGCCCAGCCGGGCTGCGGCCACGGCCTGGTTGGCGCTCTTGCCGCCGGGGTTCACGGCGAAGCCGTTGCCCTGCACGGTTTCGCCGGGCTGCGGGAGCCGCTCGCAGTAGATGGTGAGGTCCGCGTTCAGGGAGCCGACGACGACGATCCGGCCTGGAGCGGCAGCGGCAGCACTCATGCGGCCACCTCGGCCTCAACCGGCTTGGGGATCAGCAGCGACGCCGCGAACGCTGCCACGGTCAGGGCCAGGCCCACCACCACGACCGTCAGGTACGACGCGGTCGCATCACCGAGGGCGGAGGTGGCCACCAGCACGGCGGGCAGGATGAGGAAGCTCAGGCCCGCGCCCAGGTTGAAGGCGCCGGCGTTCATGCCGGGGAGAAAGCCGGGGTTGCCGGCGGGTGAAAGGACAACGCCGAGTCCGTTGAGCATGATGTTGACCGTACCGGCGTACATGATGCCCAGCAAGACCGTGCCGGCAATCATCATGGGCAGGCTGTGCAGGCCCAGGAAGGCGATGACGGCGAGCGCGGCGATGCTGCCCAGCAGTCCGATCCGCAGCACCCTGGTGTACCCGAGCACCGGCGCGAGGCGTCCGCTGAGCGGGCCCACCAGCCAGCCCAGCAGGGCGTAGGGGGTGAGGATGATCAGCGACATTTCGGTGGGACCCACCCCGAAGCCGGGGTCCGCGGCCTGGACGTAGGCGGGCACGATGCCGTTGATCACCGCGAAGATGCCGGTCATGGTCAGGGTGGTGGTGAGCAGCGGGGCCCAAGTGGCGCGCTGGCGCAGGTGCACCGTTTCCACCATCGGCTGGGCGGCGCGCTGTTCGGTGCGCCAGAAGGCGAAGAACGCGGCGGCGGCGACCAGCACCAGGGCCAGGCTCAGCATGAGCGTGCCGGAGTCGAAGCCGGCCACAAGCTTGGCGGCCTCGTTGAGCGCGGTGAGCAGGGCGCCCACGGCGACGACGATGAAGAACACGCCGCGCCAGTCCATCCGGGTGCCGGCGCCGGGCTTGCTCTCAGTGGCGAGGAACATGATGAGGGCGGTGGCCGCGAGTGCCAGGACCACCATCAGCCAGAAGATGCTGCGGAAGCCGAAGTGCTCGGCGAAGTAGCCGCCCACGAAGGAGTCCACGCCGGCCACGCCGCCGTTGACGGCGGTGATGAGGCCCATGAGGGTGCCGTACTTGCGCGGGTTGCTGACGGCGGAGCGCAGCATGATCAGGCAGAGCGGAACGGTGGGGCCGCTGACGCCCTGGATGATGCGGCCCACGAAGAGCCAGGTGATGTCCGGGGCCAGTGCGGCGATGACGGAGCCCACCGCCATGAGCAGCATCATGCCCACCAGGACCCTTTTGCGGCCGATGATGTCGCTCAGGCGCGGGAGGAACAGGGAGAACAGGGCGGCGGCGGTGAAGAACCAGGTCTGCGAAAGGCCGATCAGGGCCTGGTCCGCCTTGAGTTCCTGGCCCATGGTCACCAGGGCGGGGCTGAGCATGGAGGCATTGAGCTGGAACGCCACGCAGGCGGCCAGCAGGGCGGTCATGAGGGCGGCGATGTTGCCGCGGCCGGTCTTGGTTTCAGTCATGGTTGCGGTGGCCATCTACTTGACGCCTCCGGCGGTGAGCCGGGCATCTTCGTTAAGTTCGACGTCGGACGCACCGGCGGCGGTGCGGTCTGCACCTTGGTGCCTGCCGGCGTCGTCCGCTGTGGCGTTGGCGCCGGGCTCGCCGATGCGGACCAGTGCGTCGGTGACCAAGTCCCAGAACCGTGCGTGGTCCAGGTCCACGGCCACGCTGGTGTGGCAGTCGGCGGGGGCGGGGGCGCGGAAATCGGCGACCGTCATGCCCAGGGTGAGGGTGCCCTGGAGTTCGATGTTGACCGGGACCTTGCGGGTGCTGACGATGCTGGGGTCGATGACGTACGCGACGGCGCAGGGATCGTGGACCGGCGGGTAGTCGAAGCCCTGGGCGTCCTTGTAGGTGTGGGCGAAGAAGTCCATCAGCTCGGTGACGAATTTCGCCGGGCCGGTGCCGATGGCGGCGATCTTCTCCACCACGTCCGGGGTGGCCAGCGCCTGGTGGGTGAGGTCCAGGCCCACCATCACCACGGGCCACTTTTCGTTGAAGACGATATGCGCGGCTTCGGGGTCGATGATGATGTTGAACTCGGCCACGGCGCTCCAGTTGCCCACGTGGTAGCCGCCGCCCATGAGGACCACTTCCTTGACGCGTTCCACGATGCGCGGTTCCTTGCGGGCAGCCAGGGCGATGTTGGTCAGGCCGGCGGTGGGGACCAGGGTGACGGTGCCGGGCTCGTGCGCCATGACGGTGTCGATGATGAGGTCGACGGCGTGGCGCGGGTCCAGCTCGATGGTGGACTCAGGGAGGGCGGGGCCGTCCATGCCGGACTCGCCGTGGATGTCCGGCGCGGTTTCGATGCTGCGGACCAGCGGGCGGGGGCAGCCGGCGGCGAAGGGGACGCCGGTGATGCCGGCGATGGTGCCGACGGCCAGGGCGTTGCGGGTGACTTTTTCGAGGGTCTGGTTGCCCACCACCGTGGTGACGGCCAGCAGTTCGATGTTGGGGTTGCCGTGTGCCAGCAGCAGGGCCACGGCGTCATCGTGGCCGGGGTCGCAGTCCAGGATGATCTTCCGGGGTTCTGTTGAACCCGTCCGGTGCTGGCTGGCTTGGGGATTTGGTTCCACGATGGTGCTCCACGTCATTGGGGCCTGCCTTGGGGGCAGGGGTCTTGAGTATTCCGCGAGTGATCATGGCAGGGTTTTGCGGTCTACGTCAAGCGCTTAACGTGCGGTGGGGCATTGTCGCACGTCAAACGCTTGATGCCATGTGGGACAAGGAACCCTGCCGACCTTGCCGTGGCGGCCTGCAGGGCTCGCAATCCGTGCGCGCCGGGGCCTACTACGATCAAAGTATGGATTCCGGGGAACAGGTACAGCAGCAACGGCCACGGCCGCGGCGGGTGACGGCGGCGATGGTCGCTGCGCGGGCCGGCGTTTCGGTGGCCACGGTGTCGCTGGTGGCCAACGGCAAGACAGCCGGCCGTGTGGCCGAGGACAACATTTCCCGGGTCCGGGAGGCCATTGCGGAGCTGGGATACGTGGTGGACGGGATCGGCAGTTCCCTGGCCAAGGGCGTCAGCTCGATTGTGATCCTGGTGGCGCCTGACATCTCCAACCCGTTCTTCGCCAAGGTGATTGCCGGGGTGCGGGAATCGCTGGGCCCGCAGTACCAGCTGCTGCTGTCCGTCACCGAAGCCGGCGAATTTCCCGAGGCCGACGACGTCCGGCGGCTGATGTCGCTCCGCCCGGCGGGGCTGCTGGTGGACGCACCCAACGCGGGGTTCCTCGAAGACCTCGCGTCGCCGTCGCCCCTTGTCCTGCTTGATGCGCCGGGACTCGAGTCCTACGCGCCCTCCGTGAACCTGGATGTGGCCAGCGGGGCACGCCAGCTGGCGGCGCACCTGGCCGACGCCGGGCACAGGGAAGCTGCCTACGTGGACAGCGTGACCGGCACCGAAACGTTCGCGGTCCGGCGCGCGGCGTTCCTGGAAGAGGCCGCCTCGCGCGGCATCACCGTCAGCCCGGAACGCATTATCAGCACCACCATCGACGTCGGTGCGGCCGCGGGCGCGTTCGCCGAGGCGTGGCCAGACTGGCAGCGCGCGGGGGTGACCGCCGTCGCCTGCGCCACCGACACCCACGCGTACGGCGTGCTGCAGGAAGCACGGGTGGCAGGGATCCGGATCCCGGAGGAGCTGGCCGTGGCCGGGTTCGACGACCTGCCCTACTCGGCCACCAGCAATCCGGGCCTCACCAGCGTGCACCTGCCCGCCACGGCCCTGGGCCAGAAAGCCGGGGAGCAGCTGCGCGGCCTCATGGAGGGGAAGTCGCTGGGGCACGTCGGCGTCACCCTGGAGACCTCGCTGGTGGTGCGCGGGTCCACTACGGCATCGCCGGCCGGTTCCCCTCCCGCAGCCAGTCATTGAAGAACGCGTCAAGCTCCATGCCGGATGCCGCCTCCATCACCTGTTCAAAGTCGTCCGTTGTTGCCGAGGAGTTGCTGTAGCGGTCCAGCCAATCCCTGGCTCCTGCAAAGAACGCCTTGTCCCCCACCTTGGTCCGCAGGGCATGGAGGGCGGCGGCACCCCGGTTGTAAACCTCCGCCGCAAAGAGGTTGTCCCGGCCGGGATCGGCAATGTTCAGCGCCCAAAGGTCCTTGCTGTCCAGTTCCGCCACGGTGTCCGCGAATTGCTGGGCCACGGTTGCCTGGCCCGTGTGCTCGGCCCACAGCCACTCAATGTAGGTTGCCCAGCCCTCGTTTAGCCAGATGTCCTTCCAATCTGCCGGGCTGACGTCGTTGCCGAACCACTGGTGTCCCAGTTCGTGGACGACGGTGGCCTCATCCGCAGCCCCTGAGTAGACCGGCCGGGTTTGGGTTTCCAGGGCGTAATCCACGGAATCATCGTCCACAACCGCGCCGAAAGCCTCGAAGGGGTACCGTCCGAACAGGCCGGACAGGAACGTGATCATCTGGGGCTGCTGTGCGAGGGCGGCGGTGGTTTTCTCCAGGTCGGCTCCGGCCACGCCGTCATCCACCGCATTGATGATCGGAAGGCCGTGGGGTCCTTTGGCGCAGGTGAGGGTGTAGTCACCGACGCTCGCCGTTGCAAGGTAGCTGGCCATTGGATCCGCCGCTTCCCAGGTCCATGTTGTCCAGCCGGCCTTGGTTTTGGGTTTGCCGTCGGGCAGGCCATTGGCCACCGCTGTTTTCCCTTCCGGGACCGTGATGTGGAAGGAGTAGGTGGCTTTGTCTTCCGGGTCATCATTTACGGGAAACCAGGTGGGCGCGCCATCGGGCTCGTTGACCACCATCGCCCCGTCAGCGGTGGTCACCCAGCCGTAGAGAGCCCCCGTGGTGTCTTCCGGACGCCCCGTGGCCCCGCCGTAGTCGACAGTGATGGTGGTTTTCTGGCCTGCCTTCAGTTTTGTCCGGAGGCCCACGGTGAGCTCCCAGGTGCGGTTGGCGTCATCCTGCTCCTGCGTCCAGCCGGAAGGGCCCGCGCCGTGGTTGAGGTCCTTGCCGTCCACCTCCACCGCCGTCACCGCCAGGCCGCGCAGGTCGAAGTTGAGGCTGTCCAGGTCCTGGGTGGCGCGGAGGGTAATGGTTGCCTCCCCTGCGAGCTTCCCGGCCAGTGCGGCCGTATCCGCCGGCGGAGTGTATTGCAGGGCCAGGTCATAGTGCAGGACGTCGTACCCGCCGTTGCCCGCGTAGGGAAAGTAGGGGTCGCCACTCCCCGCGGCACCGTGCCCATACCGGCCCGGGCTGTCCTGGGGTGCTGCCTGCGCCGCGTTGATCCCGGCCGCACCGGCCGCCATAAGTGCCACTGCTGCCGCGCCGATGCGGCGGGTCTTCGTTTGCTTGGTCATGGTTGCAGTCCTGGAAAGTGCGGGCGGCGGGGAGCCCTGCTCACCGCAACGACGCTCACGCCGCCGGAGGGGAATTCTTGTGTGCCTTCGCGGCGACCAGACCGATGCCGGCGGCTCATCGGCCGCTGCCCCCAGTTGGGAAGGAATCTAGGCCCGCCCGCGCGGCGGGTCAACACTTTGGCCTCCCCCCGCCCCCCCTTTCGTATCCCGGGTCCCACCCGGTCGGGAGGCCCGGCGGTAGGGGCATCGCGCGGGGCACCCCCGGGAGACCAGCCGGCTCCGCGCCGCCGTCGTTCTGTCATACCCCGGCCGTAAGCTGGGACGATGCCGAGTAACTGGGAAAGTCTGGACGCACCGCTGCGTGAGTCGGTGCAGCACAACGTGGAAATCTATGAGCGCGTCCGGCCTGCCCTGAAGCTGGTTACCCGTGATGTCCTGCTGGTTTTGCGGGACATGCTGAAGGACAGCGAGGTCACGCCGCTCTTCGTTACCGGCCGCACCAAGACCGTGGAATCCTTCAAGGAAAAGATCTCGCGCACCGAGGAGCCACTGGAGCCGGGTGGGCGGAGGCTCCTGAAGTTCCCGGACCCGTTCCGCACGCTCAATGACATGGTGGGCATCCGGGTGATCACCAAGCTGCCGGCGGAAAACGCCGCGGTGGCCAACATCATCAAGCGCCAGCGGCAGCTTTTCGACTGCCGCGGCGACCGGGAAAAGGACATTGGTTCCATTGAATCCGGCACCTACGGGTATTCCAGCCGGCACCTGATCCTGCGCACCATCCAGAATGAAGCCGTCAAGGAGTACCAGCAGGTCTTCAACCCGGACCTGCAGCCCAACGGCAGCTACTTTTTCGAGTGCCAGATCCGCACCATTTTCGCGCACGCGTGGAGCGAGATTGAGCACGATATCCGATTCAAGGCCGAGGACCCCCGCGCCTGGACGCCGCACTTCGACCGGCAGTTCACTGCCACCGCGGCCATGCTGGAAACCGTGGAAACGGCGTTCTCCGACCTTCACGAAAGCTACGAGGAAGTCCGCGGCTACTGGGACATGGACGGCGAGGGCGCGGCCCCGCTGACGCCCAACCGCATCCGGGACGTCTGGCGGACCCTGCTCCCGCACGTGGACCGCAAGGTGGACGACGACTGGGGCTGGGCGGCCGAGCTCCTCGCAGCGCACGGGCTCAACCAGACCATGCAGCTGGCCGGACTGCTCAGCGCCAACCAGATCACGGAGGTCCGCAAGGCCCTGGACCACCGCTACTCCCCCGGCCCGGACCGGCTCCTGGATGACCTTCTCCTGTGGCAGTACGGCACCAAGCACATCGACCTCACTGCAGAAGATCCCGACGCCGTCCCGCACCCGCGGCGCGACAGCCTCCTGCGGCGGTTGCGACAGATTGAGCGGTACAGGATGACGAAGAAGTAGGGGCGGTTGGTGGAACCCGTGCGGCTGGTCCTGTCCGGCTTCGGTGCCGTGGGCCGCTCTTTTGCCGATGTTGTCCTGGAGCAGGGTTCCGTGTTGCAGATTGCTGCCGTCCGGGGTAATGGGACGGAAGTCTTCCTCACGCCCGGTTCGCCGGTTCCGGATCGCTCCTCTTGGGGGCCGATTCGGTCCATCGAAGAGACACTGGCCCGGGCCGGCTCCTCCGTCCTGGTTCAGGCCCTGCCATCCTCGCCTTCGGCTCACGCACATGTACTGCAGGAGGCGCTTGCCGCCCTGAGGGGTGGAGTCGATGTGGTGACAGCAACCAAAAGCCACATTCTCAGCCACTGGCGGGACCTTGAACGTGCGGCCGAGGAAGGTGGGAGCCGGATCCGCATTTCCGGGGCCACGGGCGCGGCGCTTCCCACGGCGGACATGGCCCGCGTTGCGCTGCGGGGCATGGGCTGCAGCGCCGTCCGGGCCTGCCCCAACGGCACCTCCACGTTCATCCTCGATGAGCTGTCCCGCGATGCCGGGCTGGAGTCCGCGGTCCGGGAGGCGCAGCGCCGCGGCATCGCGGAGGCAGACCCGTCCGCGGACCTGTCCGGGAAGGATGCGGCCACGAAGGTGCGGCTTATCGCCGGGCTTCTCTGGAACTGGGACGTTTCCCGCATTGCGGTGGAGACGGAACCAATTGACTCCTCCACGTCTGCCAGAGCGCTGGAGGCCTCCCGGCAAGGCCTGCGTTTGCGCGCTGTGGCGTCGGCCTCCCTGGAGCGACCCATGGTGGTCACGGTTCGTTTGGAAGCCGTGCCCCCAGGAGACCCGCTTTTCGCTATCGCTGGGCCGGAGAAGGCCATGGTTTTCAGGTGCCCGGACGCCGGGGACGTCACCGTGCAAGGCGGCCGCTCCAGCCCCAAGGGGGCGGCGCTGGCGATGCTGAAGGACGTACTTAACTTGGTCGGACTAAATAACTCGGGTTTTCACTAACGACAGAGCCAGCAACGACCTGTGTCGGTGATGCCTTCGATTGTGCTTCAAACCGAAGCTTCTTCTCATATATGGAAAACATTGTCAGGAGCGGCACTGCCGGGTGCGCAAACAAGACTGCAGGAGGGGCCGCAACCCGACACGGCCGGTTGTCGCAATACCTAGCCTTTGCGTCGTTGAAACAGATGCTGAGCGTTCGTTTGCGCAGCCAGACGATGAATGAGTGTCAGAGTTCTCTTCCTTGCCGATACTGCGCCATCATCCAGCCCAGCAGACGGACGGCCTGGAACGAGAGGTGCCCCAGGCCGCCCGACTCCACTTCGGCGAAGCTCAATCGGCGGCGACGGGTGCCGCCTTGGTCGCACGACTTGCCTTTGTTCCGTCAGAGTCAACTCTGAACACCCGAAGCTGCAAGGCCAAGGTTGAGTAGTAGCCCACCAAGGTCAACAGCTCAAAGACCGTGCGCTGACCGAGCAGTTCCTCTGCCGCATACCAGGCGCAATCATTAAGGTCTCCGTCGAGCAGGGCCAGGACTGTCCGGCCGACCAGTGATTCGACGCCGTCGAAGGGCGTTATATCTTCCCGCCGGATAGCGTCCAGCTCATCCTGGCTGAATCCGAGAGCCCGCGCTATCGCCTCGTGCGACTCACGTTCGAAGGTGGAACGTTGACGGGCGGCGACAGTGAGGATGGCGAGCTCGCGCGCCCGGTCGGGCAGTCCGGTTTCGTAGCGCAGCGCGGCGCCAAGCGCTTGAAGTGCCATCCCGACCGACGGTGACAACAGAAAGTCACCGAACGGCCCATTGAGGCGACCCTGCTCATCCGTCAGGGCGAAATGCTGCGGGCCTTGGGCCCGGGTGCCCTGCGTGATGGCTTCGTACAGCTTCTTCTGGTCCGGCTCCATCTGATCCGGCCGCAGGCTATCCGTGCGTCGCAGCATCTTAGGCATTGACTCCGTGGATGGGGCTTTCCACCCGGTCCTCCGTTTCTGCACCCAGGTTCACGCCTGTACGGTCGCGGACCAGGAGGGTGGCGATGATGGACACCACGACCATCAGTTCCAGGTAAACCGTCACGGCGCCGGTGGACCCCGTGGCTTGCACCAGTGCCTGGGCGATGGTGGGAGCGAACGCGCCGCCAACGATGGCCCCCAATGCGTAGGCGATGGAAACACCGGAAAAGCGCACCGTCGCGGGGAAGATTTCGGTGTAGTGCGCTGACAACGGGCCGATGACCAGGCCCAGGCCAACAGTCACCAAGGTCAGTCCGGCGAAAAGCCCTACGGTGGACGCGGTGTTCACCAGCGGGAAAAGGAAAAGCAGCGCTGCGGCGAGCAGGAGCCATCCGAGGAGCATCGTCTTACGGCGTCCGAGCTTGTCGGAGAGCCCTCCGCCAATGAGGGTGAAAATCAGCCAGGAAACGGCGGACGCCGTCACCACCCAGAGGACCTCCCCCGGGTTCAAACCAACAGGGCCCGCAGGATCGGTGGCATACCGCTGGATGTAGCCGCCGGTAGTCATGTAGCCAGCAGCCTGGCTTGCGGAAGGAATCAAGGCTGCCAGCAGGACCAGGCGCCAGTGCTTCCTGAAGAGCTCGACAATCGGCGCACGAGCCTCCTTCTTGCGTTCGGCCAGTTCGCTGAACACCGGGCTCTCGTCCACCCGACGTCGAATGTAGTAACCGATAACGATCAGCGCCACGGAAAGGATGAACGGTACGCGCCAACCCCACTCCAGGAAAGCCTCACCGGGCGCGATCAGGGTCATCGTGGCCAGCATGCCGGACGCCAGCAGCAGCCCAAGGGGGGTTCCGATCTGCGGTGATGCGCCGAAGATTCCACGCCGGTTCGTTGGGGCATGCTCGACGGCCAGGAGTGCGGCGCCTCCCCACTCGCCTCCCGCCGAAATGCCCTGCAGAATCCTCAGCAGGACCAGCAATATTGGAGCCGTCAACCCGATGGAATCGAAGGTGGGCAACAAGCCGATCAGTGCGGTCGAAGCACCCATCAGGACCAGGGTGGCCATCAAGACGACACGGCGACCGTAGCGGTCACCGAAGTGCCCGGCCAGGAAGGCACCGAGCGGCCGGAACAGGAAGCTGATGCCAACCGTCAGGAATGCCAGAAGCGGTGCCGCGGCCGCTCCCGCAGGTTCGAAGTAGACCTTCGTGAAGATCAGGCCCGCGGCGGTGGCGTAAAGGAAGAAGTCGTACCACTCGATCGTGGTACCGGCAACGGTTGCAAAGACCACGCGTCGGCGATCCCGGGAGCTGCTGCCCAGCTCCGGGCTCCGCGTAGACGTCCGTTCTGTCATGTCATGTCCTTTCCCAAGTCACACCTTTGTAGAGGGGAAATTATAAAGTTTCGCACAGCAGAACACGTTCTGCTTGATGGATTACCACACGCTACTTGAGTGTGAGTTGCCGCACAAGCCCCAAATATTCCAAACTCACCGGGGTTGTCTTCGTCAACCAACAACTGCTAGCGTCCTCACAAGATCTGCATAACAGAACATGTTCTACTGAACGGAACACCAATCAAGTGATTCATCCAGAGATGGGGTACCTAATGTCTTGGGGCGCAATTTCCGAAATGGGGCCGGTATCGATCCGGACCTCCAACCTTGAACAGTCCGTCTTCGACGCCACCCAGATCCTTGGCCTGCGCGAGACCAAGCAAACCGACGGCGTCTCCTACCTGGCTGCCGCCGATGTGCACCACGAGCTGACGTACGTCGAGTCCGACGTCGACGGCCTGGAAGCCTTGGGACTCATCGCCGCTAACGGCGATGCGCTCAGGGATGTACGACGGCGGATCGAGGACGAAGGTTTTCTGGTCGTCTCAGAGAAGCCCACCGGAGAGGGCGTAGAGGACGGCTTCACGTTCATCGGTCCGGAGGGCTTTGCCTTCGAAATTTCCCTGGGCCTGCAAAAGGCCGGCATCGCGTCCAAGGGTTTCGGCCCGAACCGGTACGGCCACTTCAACTTCCATCCGCAGGATCACTACGGAATGGTGCAATTCCTGACCAAGGTCCTCGATTTCCGGATTTCCGATGTGATCGGCACCGGAGGTTCGAGGGGCTACTTCCTGCGCTGCAACACCGAACACCACGGCATCGCCGTCCTGCAAGGGCGGGGCACGTTCCACCACCACGCCTGGGAGGTTCAAGGCGTCAGCGACCTCACCAAAGCCGGAGATCGTCTCCACGCCTTGGGACGGGAGCTGCTTTGGGGTCCGGTCCGGCACGGTGCGGGCAACAACATTGCCTGCTACTACAAGGAACACTCGGGAAACGTGGTGGAGCTGTACACCGACATCGAACAAATTTATGACGACAACCGCGAACCAGTGGTGTGGGAAGACGGCGAAGTGTGGTGGAACCAGTGGAACGACTACCTCCCGGAAGGATTCCGCGCCTTGGGGCTGGCCCCAACCCCTTCCAAGTACCGCCAAAACACCCAGCTGGTGGGAGGACGCTAAGCCATGAAGTTCGTTCGATTCAGCAGTGAAGGCGCACTGCCCCGAATTGGCGTCGTCGTGGACGATTCATATCGGGTCATCGAGGGCCACCATGACCTGCTCGACTTGATCCGACAGGGTGAAGAAGCCCTGCGGAAGGCCGGCGAACAAGCAATCCTGGCAGGCGCCGTCGTCGATCCTTCAACGGTCAGCAACCTCTCCCCGATTGCCACTCCGCCCACCTTCCGCGACTTCTATGCCTTCGAACAGCACGTCAAGGCCGGCCGGGAGTCGCGTGGCCTGGAGATGAACCCACTCTGGTACAAAATCCCGGTCTTCTACTTCTCCAACCCCTACAACTTCAGGGGCGAAGGCGAAATCCCCATGACCCCGGGATCCGAACGCTTCGACTTCGAGGTCGAGGTCGCCGCAGTTGTCGGCAAAGCCGGGCAGGACCTCACGGCCGAGGAAGGCGAAGCCGCCATCATTGGTTACAGCATCCTCTGCGACTGGAGCGGCCGCGACGTCCAGCACGAGGAAATGCTCCTTTCGATGGGGCCCGTGAAAGGCAAGGACACAGCCACGTCGCTCGGCCCCTGGCTGGTCACCAAGGACGAGCTGGAGCCGCACCGGACTGCAACGGGTTTTGACCGGGCCATGTCCCTCACAGTCAATGGCGTCGAATATTCCCGGGCCAACTGGGCTGACGTCCACTACTCGTTCGGCGAGATGGTTTCCTACGCGAGCCGCGGCACCGAGGTTCGCCCCGGTGACGTCTTCGGCTCAGGCACCTGCGGCACGCGCTGCATCCTTGAACTGAGCCGCACGCACGGCGAGGGTGAATTTCCGTGGCTGGAGGCCGGTGACGAGGTGCTCATCGAAATCGAGGGCCTTGGTACCCAGCGCACTACGATCGCCAAGACTCCGGAGCCGGCGTCGTTCCGCCGTCAGGGAGTGGAGTAGGAGATGGAAGCAGACACGAACTATGACGTCGCGATCGTAGGCTATGGCCCTGTAGGCCAGACCCTGGCAACGCTGCTGGGACGGCAGGGGTGGTCGGTCCTGGTTCTGGACAAGCAAGCCGGCCTGTACCCTCTGCCGCGGGCGTGCCACCTGGACCACGAGGCCATGCGGATCCTGCAGGCGATGGGCATCTCAGAGAAGATCAACGCAGCGATCGTTCCTGCCCGCGAGTACCTGCTCCTCCGCGCCGACCTGAGTGTCCTGTCCAACCTGCCACGTGGCTGGGAAACTCCAAGCGGCTGGGAATCCTCCTACCACTTCTATCAGCCGGACATCGAGGACATCTTCGACGCGACGGCCAAGTCGACCCCGGGCGTCACAGTGCGCCAGTCGACTAACGTGCAGACAGTATCCGATCTCGGAGACCGCGTTGCGTTGACGGTCGACGGCGGCGCGGAACCTATCTTTGCCCGTTTCGTTGTGGGGGCGGACGGCGCCAACAGCCTTGTCCGGGAGCAGGCGACGATCGCGAGGGACGACTTTGGGTTCGAAGCGACGTGGGTGGTTATCGACGTGGAAATGAAGGAGGGGGCCACGGCCCCTGATGTTCCAGATACCGGCCAGGTCCTCGATCCCGCGCAGCCTTCGCACATGGCCTGGTTGGGGGGTGACCATTACCGCTGGGAGTTCATGATCGTCGATGGAGCCGATCCTGTGGAAGCGGCAAAGCCGGAAAACGTCTGGCCCAAGCTTCGTCGATGGATTAAGGAGGACACAGCAACCCTTCTACGGTCCACCACTTATACGTTCCATTCCCTGGTGGCCTCCACCTTCAACCAGGGCCGCATCTTGTTGGCAGGAGATGCAGCGCACCTGATGCCGCCTTTCATGGGCCAAGGGATGATCAGCGGAATGCGGGATGCAATGACGCTGTCGTGGATGCTCAACAAGGTGCTTAACGGCACCGCTCCGGTCGATTTCATGGACGCCTACACCGATAGCCGCCGGCCGCACGTCACGGAGTACATCGCCGAATCGGTCCGTGTGGGCCAGATGGTCTGCGAGACGGATCCCGCCAAAGCAGCGGAACGGGACCGCAAGCTGGAAGCCCAAACGGAAGCCAACCCGCCGTTCCAGCCGCAGCTGGGAGCCGGGTTCGTGGACGGCGCCTTGGGTGGCCGGCTGGCCGTTCAGCCGCGCATTGCCTGTCACAAAGGCGCCCTTTTGGACAATGTCCTCGGCTCCTCGTTGACGCTGCTGACGGCCCACCCGGACGTGCTGGATGGCTTGTCCGGATCCGCGAAGCGTCATCTGGAATTGCTGGACGTCTCAGTAGCCACCATCAGCGCGCATTCTACTGAAGCCTCCCCCGGGGCCGGCAGCCTTGTGGAACAAGGGAGCCGCTTCACTGACTGGCTGGGTGCCGCTGACGCCGATTGGGTGGTGGTCAGGCCGGACGCGTACGTGTTCGACGCCGGAAAGGGCACCGGGGCTTTGGAGGAATCCATCGACAAACTTCTGGCTTACGTCACCCGGCGTTCGCCCCTGTTGGGCGGAAATGAAGAGTCCGGCGAGCTTGTGGGAGGCACTGTTCATGCGTAATGCCAGCGGGGTCCGCGGTCTGTCTATGCTGGCTACAGACGACCCACACACGAAGAGGCTAAGTCCCATGAACGTCACCCTCCCCGAGGAGTCCTCCACCGATCCGGCATACCGGTATCCGATCGAGTCGGTCGAGAATGCCGCCCGCACCCTCCTCATGCTGCGTTCGAAGTCCAGCATCCGCATCGTCGACGTCGCTGAGGAACTTGGTGCGGCTCGGTCGACGGCGCACCGGATGGTCTCCACGCTGGCCCAGGCCGGATTGCTGGAACGCCACCCGACGGACAAGTCCTTCGTCGCGGGTCCGGCATTGATGCAACTGGCGCAAGCGCTGACAAACAAGGGCGACATCCGGACCGAGATCGAGCCGACCCTCGCCTGGCTGGCCAGACAGACCGGGGAGACTGCCCACTATCTGATACTCAAGGAAGACCAGGCGTTGTTCCTTGCGTGCGTGGAAAGCCCGCACATTATCCGCGCCGTCTCCAGGGTGGGACATCGCCTTCCGGCCCATATAACTTCGGCTGGAAAGTGCCTTCTGGCAAACCTTCCCCCGGAAGAAGTGGATCGCCTGTTTTCCGGGGAACGGAGCTGGACCACCGGAACCGACCTGGCGATCCACGACCGCGATCACTTGCTTGCCGAACTCGCCCAAATCTCCAACCGCGGTTGGGCCCTGAACAATGAAGAAAGCGAACCGGGCGTCATTGGTGTCAGTGCCGTGGTCCGCGACGACCAAGGGGATGTCCTCGGCGCGGTGACGGTCTCGGGGCCGGCGGAGCGTATGCGGCCCCGCATCACAGAAATCGTTGCAGCAGTCCGCACTGCCACGGACGATTTCCGACTTCACAGGGGCTGACAGGACCCACTTCAGCTCGCGAGTAACCGCGCGGACACCGCGCTAATTCCTGACCAAGACAACGTCGTCACATAAACCGCGCCATAAAGGCGCGCAGGAGGAAACTCATGAATGCCTTGATCACGCCGGCAGCCACCACCGAACGGACCTCGCCCGTCCATAGCGGGGACCTTTACGGCCGGGACGAATACGCACAGGTTACGGAGACCGACCAGGAGCTGTGGGCCTACGTTAAAGGTGCTGAGCTGCCCGTCCTCATGGCCGCGCTTGCCGCAGCACTGAAGGACATGTCACTGCTGGAGCCGGATCTCTCCCCACCTTTGCCGCCCATGGGTGCCACTACACAGCCCTACGGCGGCCTGGACGAGGACCAGATCGCCCGTGGCCGGGACATCGCCTTCGAAGGGCTGCGGCGCCTGCGCGATAACAAAGTTCGGACAGTGGGTGAACTTACCGCGGCTCAGGCGGACCACATCCTGGACTGGTTTACCGGCGGGCGCACCAGCTCTGATCCGAATTGGGCTGGAGAGATGCAGCATGAATTGCTCATTAGCCCCCAGCGGAACGGCTCGCCCAACTGGTCCTTTGACGAGCTTTCCCAGGGACGAACCTTCGAAACACTGATTGTGGGCGCCGGCGTTTCCGGCATCGCTGCAGCGTACAGACTCAAGGAAGCTGGACTCCCCTACACCTGGATTGAATCCTCCCACCGGATGGGAGGAACGTGGTGGAAGAACCACTACCCTGGCGTCCGCCTGGACACCCCGACCTACGGGTACAGCTTTTCCTTCGCCCAGCGCGATGACTGGCCACACCAGTTCGCCAAGGGCGAGGAAGTCCTTGAATACCTGGAAACAGTGGTGGCCCGCGCAGAGCTTGCCGACGAACTCGAACTCCATACGTGGCTGGAGAAAGCCGAGTTCGATGAGGGAACCAGGACCTGGAAAGCCACCACCGGATCCGCGGACGGAACCCGGCAGACCCGCCGGTTCAACGCCATTATCACCTGCGTAGGCCAGCTCGATCATCCCCACATTCCAACTTGGCCCGGGCAGGAGGAATTCACCGGGGCGCAGATGCACTCGCAGGAGTGGGACCACTCCGTGGACCTGCGCGGCAAGAAGGTGGCCGTGATCGGTACCGGTGCCAGCGCCTACCAAATTATCCCGGCAATTGTCGATCAGGTTCAGAGCCTTCACGTCTTCCAGCGCAGCGCGCCATGGATGCTGCCCGCCGAGAGCTATCACGAGCCGATGTCAGGGACCGCTCATTGGTTGCATTCAAAGGTTCCCCATTACGGCAAGTGGTTCCGCCTCTGGGTCACGGCGCTTGGCGTCGAAGGTCGCATCAACGTCGCCACGGTCCAGGAGGGATGGGACAAAGCCCCGTTGAGTGTCAGCCCCAGGAACGAGGACTTCCGCCAAGAGGTCATCCGACGCATGGAGCTCCAGTACGAAGGCCGTCCGGACTTGCTCGAAAAAGCAATCCCCAACTACCCGCCGTCGGCCAAGCGCCTGCTGCGCGACAACGGCGTCTGGGCTGCGGCGCTCATGGCCCCCGCCACCACGGTGGTGTCATCAGGTTTGGAATCGTTCGCCCCCACCGGGCTGGTTACCGGCGCCGGAGAACACATCGATGTGGACGTGGTGATCTACGCGACCGGGTTCCGTCCCTCCGACTACCTTGACCCCATCGAGATCGTTGGGCGTGGCGGCCTGGAAATCCACGACTACTGGCAGGGAGATGCTAAGGGGTTCGCCGGAATTACTGTGCCCAATTTTCCGAACCTGTTCATGATGCTGGGACCCAACACCACCGGCGTGGCCGCGGGGGGTCTGCACATCATGATGGAGCGCGCCGCCGAGTATGCGGTTGAGGCGATCCACCAGCTCCTCCTGCGGGACAAGGCTGCGCTCGACCTGAAGCAGGAAGCACTCGACCGTCATATCGAGTGGGTGGACGCCGAGAACCGCCGCATGACGTGGGGCCAGCCCTACGTCACCAACTGGTACAAGAACCGTTTCAACAGGGTCTCCCAGGTGTGGCCTTTCAAGACCACCGAATACTGGCGGATCACCGAGAAGGTTGAGGCGGACGACTACGAGTTCCTTCCGTAAGGCCGGGAAGGTGTTGGGCAGGGAGGGAACCCCTAGGAGACTGCTGAACTAAGTGCTTTGTAGGGCTGGTCCGTGGCGTTCGCTGTCGGGCCAGCCCTTCCTTTTGTGGGTTGGGGTTTCTGGGGTTGAAGTATTTTGGGTGGTTCCGGGCTTTTGGTGCCTGTGGCCGGGTAGTGGGTGTTGTTTTGGCTGGCTGTGAGAGGCCTGGTCCTGGTTTCCGGGTTCAAGCGATGGCCCAGGATCCCTGTTCCGCGGTGAGTCCGAGCTTCAGGAGGCGGCGGAGGTTCAGTCCCGCGATCCGTAGCTGGAGCCAGGCGTTGTTCCGGTTGATGCCGCGATGGGGAACGCGTCGGTTGCCGCGGGTGAGCCATGCGATGGACCGCTCGACCATGGGCCGGTGGGTGCGGTAGTCGTCCTGGAAGGCCGGGTTCTTGGCGCGTTGGCGGTGTTGCCGTTGCAGCGCGTCATGTTCGTGGAGAACGATTTTGCGTCCTCGCGGTGAGGYGGTGCATCGGTGCCGGAGGGGGCAGCCTGTGCAGGCGGCGCCGAACGTGACCCGTCGTTTGGTGGTGATGTTGCGGGT